>JBDSZD010000288.1:0-12532 GCA_039925325.1 Sphingomicrobium sp. | reverse complement strand
AGCGGCGCGGCGATTATCTCGGCGCCACTGTGCAGGTGATCCCGCACGTCACCAACGCCATCAAGGAATTCGCGCTCAACGAGACCGACGACGTCGACTTCGTCATCTGCGAGATCGGCGGGACCGTCGGCGACATCGAAAGCCTGCCGTTCGTCGAAGCGATTCGGCAGCTTCGCAACGATCTCGGCCGCGACCAGACGGTCAGCGTCCACACCACTTTGGTGCCATGGATCGCCGCCGCGGGCGAGCTCAAGACCAAGCCGACCCAGCATTCGGTGCGCGAATTGTCGAGCCTGGGCGTCCAGCCCGAGGTCCTGCTGTGCCGCTGCGACCGGCCGCTACCCGACAGCGATCGCGCCAAGATCGCCTTGTTCTGCAACGTCCCCAAGTCCGCGGTGATTCCCGCGCTCGACGCGCGTTCGATCTACGACGTGCCGCTGCAATATCATGCCGAGGGGCTCGACGAGGAGGTCCTGAAGGCGTTCCGGATCGAGGATGCGCCGGAACCCGACCTGACGATCTGGCGCGACATCATGGACCGGATCGATAATCACGAGGGCGAAGTTACGATCGGCGTCGTCGGCAAATATGTCGGCCTACCTGACGCTTACAAGAGCTTGCGTGAGGCGCTGGTTCATGGCGGGCTCGCCAACCGCGCCAAGGTCAACATCCGCTGGCTCGACGCCGAATTGTTCGAAGGCGAATCCGACACCCTCGCCGCCGAACTCGAGCCGCTGCATGGCATTCTTGTGCCCGGCGGGTTTGGCGAGCGCGGAAGCGAAGGCAAGATCGCCAGCGTCCAGTTCGCGCGTGAGCGCAAGGTGCCGTTCTTTGGCATCTGCCTCGGCATGCAGATGGCCTGCATCGAAGGCGCGCGGAATCTGGCGGGGATCAGGCAAGCATCCACCACCGAGTTCGGCGAAACACCCGAGCCTGTTGTCGGTCTCATCACCGAATGGATGAGCAAGGAAGGATTGCAGAAGCGCGCGGAAAATGGCGATCTTGGCGGGACCATGCGGCTTGGCGCTTATTCGGCCACGCTAACCGGCAACAGCCGCGTCGCCTCGGCTTATGGCGCGACCGAGATCAGCGAGCGCCACCGTCACCGCTACGAGGTCAACATCAATTATCGCGACGTGCTTGAGAAGGGCGGACTGCTGTTTAGCGGCATGTCCCCGGACGGCCATCTGCCCGAGATCGTCGAGCGCCCCGACCACCCCTGGTTCATCGGCGTCCAGTTCCATCCGGAATTGAAGAGCCGCCCGTTCAACCCGCATCCTTTGTTCGCCGGTTTCATCGAAGCCGCGCTGAGGCAATCGCGGCTGGTCTGACCTAAAGGCTTTCTTTGAGTTTCTGAGCCGATCGTTGAGCGCCCGCTCGACGGGCGTTGTTTCGCGCACGAAATAGCTTGCGATTGCAAGGCGAGGAGTATTGGATGCGCGGCTTCCGAACGAGGGGAGCACATCATGAATATGACCATCCTGATTCCGTCTGCTGTTGCGCTGGCGATGTCTCTTGCCGCCTGTGATCGTGCGGCTGCACCTACGGAAACGCCACCGGCAGGCGCTGCTGCGGCCGCGGACACCGAGGCGGTGACGAAGATCGCGAGCGACTTGATTGCCGCGATTGAAGCGCGCGACGTCGCGAAGATTAAGGCCTATTACGCGCCCGACGCGGTGATGATCCTGCCCGACCGAGCGCCGTTGCGCGGGGCTGAGGTGATCGGTGCCGATTATGAGAAGTTTGCAACTGATCCCGCCGGCAAATTCGATGCTACCGATGAAGCGACGGTGGTCGGTGCCGACATGGCATATTCGCATGGCAATTATACCGTGACCTACACCAATCTGCAGACCAAAGCGGTTGAGAACGACAACGGATATTATGTGATCGTCTACAAAAAGCAGGCCGACGGCAACTGGAAGGTCGTCCAGGACGTGTCGTCATCGCTTCCGAAAGCGGCTTAGTCCGGTATGAAGGTGCGGGCCGCGCGCCTTTAGCGGCGGCCTGACCTTCAACCATTGCGGGGCTGCAGGCTGGCTCCTACATCGACGCCCGATGACCAATATTATTTCCACGCGCGTGGCCGTGCTCGGCTCCGGTCCCGCCGGCCTTTCCGCAGCCATCTATGCCGCGCGCGCCGGCATGAGTCCGGTCGTGATTCAGGGCATCCAGCCCGGCGGCCAGCTAACCACCACCACCGACGTGGAAAATTATCCGGGCTTTCGCGACGTCATCCAGGGGCCTTGGCTGATGGAGGAAATGCAGGCGCAGGCCGAGCATGTTGGGACCAAGATGGTGTGGGACCATATCAGCGAGGTCGATTTGTCGCGGCGGCCCTTTCGCCTGATCGGCGACAGCGGCACCGTCTACAGCGCCGACACTCTCGTAATCGCCACCGGCGCGCAGGCGAAATGGCTCGGCCTGCCGTCCGAGGAAGCGATGAAGGGGAAGGGGGCGTCCGCCTGCGCGACCTGCGACGGATTCTTCTATCGCGGCAAGAAGGTGGCGGTGATCGGCGGCGGCAATACCGCGGTCGAGGAAGCGCTTTACCTCACCAACCACAGCCATGACGTCACCCTGATCCATCGCCGCGATTCCTTACGCGCGGAAAGGATCCTGCAGGATCGTCTGTTCGCCCACCCGCAGATCAAGATGATCTGGAATCATGAGGTCGCGGAATTCGTCGGCGGCGGCGATCATAATGCGCTGGTCGGCCTCGACCTCAAGGACCGCCGCACCGGTGCGATCAGCCGCATCGACGTCGACGGAGCCTTCGTCGCGATCGGCCACACGCCGGCCACGGAATTGTTCAGGGACAAGCTGAAGCTCGACGAAGACGGCTATATCCTGGTCGAGACGGGCACCACCAAGACGAGCATCCCCGGCGTGTTCGCCTGCGGCGATGTCATGGATAAAATCTATCGCCAGGCCGTGACGGCGGCGGGCACCGGCTGCATGGC
Organism: Sphingomicrobium sp.; assembly: GCA_039925325.1. Classification (GTDB taxonomy): domain Bacteria; phylum Pseudomonadota; class Alphaproteobacteria; order Sphingomonadales; family Sphingomonadaceae; genus Sphingomicrobium. Next base: position 9,569 of record JBDSZD010000288.1, on the reverse strand, counting down.
AGCCCTCGACGCGGAAAAATTTCTCGCCACACAGGAATTCGAAGCGATCGCCGCGGAATAATGCGCTAGCCGGTTGCGCGCTTCTGTCCCGAAGCGCCAGGAACCGGCTCGGACGGATCGTTCCCGAGCTTCACGACGCGGTTGTCGGCGTCGACATGGACGACGCGTGGTTTCAACGCCCGCAGCTCCGCTTCATCGAACAAGGCGTAGTTCATGATGATGACGAGGTCGCCGGCATGAACGAGATGCGCGGCTGCACCGTTGATGGTGATCGTGCCGCTCCCGCGCGGAGCGGTGATGACATAGGTTTCGATGCGCGCGCCGTTGGTGATGTCGACAATTGCGACCTGCTCCCCTTCGAGCAAGTCGGCCGCGTCCATCAGGTCCGCATCGATGGCGACGGAGCCCACATAATCGAGATCCGCTTGCGTTACCGTGGCGCGGTGAATCTTCGACTTCATCATGATCCGCATCAAGGGATCAGGCTCCTTCAGCACCCAAGAAAGGCGCCACTAACAGATTTGGGTGCGCGCGCCACTAATCAAGGCGGATAGGTTGCTTCGACGAAATATAGGCCGTCCGGCGGCGCGTTGAGCCCCAAGGCTGCGCGGTCGCGCGCTTCCAGCGCCTCGCTGATCTGCTCTGGTGCCCATTGGCCCCGGCCGACCATTGCCAAACACCCGACCATCGATCGCACCTGATGATGCAGGAAGCTGCGCGCCGCCGCATGAACCCGGATTTCGTCGCCCTCACGTTCGATCTCCAGTCGCTCGAGCGTCTTGATCGGGCTTTCGGACTGACAATGCACCGAGCGGAAGGTGGTGAAGTCATGATGTCCCACCAGCATCGCCGCGCCCTCGGCCATGGCGTCGATGTCGAGCGGCGCGGCAACATGCCAGATGCGGCTGCGGTCGAGGGTCGCGGGCGCTCGCCGGTTGAGGATTCGATAGACATAGCGGCGCCCGGTGCAGGAGAAGCGCGCATGCCAGTCAGGCGCCACTTGCTCCACTGCCAGTACCGAGATCGGGGCAGGGCGCACCAGTGCATTCAACCCTTCGCGCAGGCGATGGGGAGTCAATTTCTTTGCGACATCGACATGGGCCGCCATTGCCAAAGCATGGACGCCGGCGTCGGTTCGCCCGGCAGCATGCACGGCGGCCTGCTCCCCCGTCATGCGCGTGAGGGCTTCCTCGATCGTCTGCTGGACCGTCGCCCCTTGGGTCTGCCGCTGCCAGCCCAGGAAGGACGCGCCGTCATATTCGACAATCAACTTCCAGCGGGTCACGCGAGGATCGTGCCGGCGGGGATCGGAAACCCACGCAGAAGTTCACCGGCGGACATCGCACTGCGTCCGGCGCGCTGAGCGCGGAGAATGCGCACGCACCCCGTGCCGCAAGCGACATTCATGCAATCGTCGAGTAATTCGCCCGGGCGTCCCGACGCATCGCCGTCCGCAACCGCTTCCAGCAGCTTGATCCGCTCGCCGCTGACTTCAAACCAGGCGCCGGGGGCAGGGGCGAAGGCCCGCACCTGCCGCTCAATGTCGGCGGCGGATCGGCCCCAGTCGATCCGCGCCTCGGCCTTGCCGATCTTGGCGGCATAGGTGACGCCTTCATCGGGTTGCGGAACAGGCGGCCCCGGATTGGCAAGCCATTCGAGCAGCGCGTCCGCACCGAGTTTCGCTATGTCCACCATCGCTTGTCCGGCATTCTTGCCGATTAGGCTGAGCTCGCGCTTGAGCAGCATTGGCCCGGTGTCGAGACCTGCGTCCATCCGCATGATGGTCACGCCGCCGATCTCGTCGCCGGCAAGGATCGCGCGCTGAATCGGCGCCGCGCCGCGCCAGCGTGGGAGCAGCGAGGCATGGACGTTGATGCAGCCTGCCTTTGGCGCCGTCAGAATCGGCAGCGGGAGAATCAGACCATAAGCCGCGACCACCGCGAGATCGGCGTCCAGCGCGCGAAATGATGCCTGCTCCTGCTCATCTCGCAGGCGTTTTGGGTGGTGGACCGCGATTCCGAGCGCTTCCGCCCGCTCATGCACCGCGGTCTTGCGCTCGGCCTTGCCGCGACCGGCAGGCCTTGGCGGCTGGCAATATGCCGCGACGACGTCATGGCCTGCCGCTACCAGTGCATCCAGCGTCGGCACTGCAAAGTCCGGCGATCCCATGAAGATAATCCGCAAGATTAAGAAACCCCGTTCGTCCTGAGCTTGTCGAAGGACTGCTCTCCTACCTTCCGCCTAACAAGAAATGCAGCCCTTCGACAGGCTCAGGGCGAGCGGTTAGAGAGGGTTCCATGGCAAGCCAGGAAATCGAAGCCCTCGCCAACGCGCTTGCACGGTTGCCCGGTCTCGGTCCGAGATCGGCCCGGCGCGCCGTCCTGCATCTCATGAAGAAGCGGGAAAATGCCCTGCAACCGCTGCTCGCGGCGCTCCAGAATGTCGCCGATAAACTTTCGACCTGTTCGACCTGCGGAAACATCGACACGGCCGATCCGTGCAGTATTTGCCGCGATCCCCGCCGCGACGATAGCATGCTGTGTGTGGTCGAGGAGGTCTCGGACCTGTGGGCATTGGACCGGTCGCGGCTGTTTCCCGGCCGCTACCATGTGCTTGGCGGCCGCCTTTCGGCGCTTGATGGCGTGCGGCCGGAGGATCTGATGATCGACTCGCTCGTTGGGCGCGTCGCGCAGGGCGGCATCGACGAGGTCGTGCTCGCCATGAACGCCACACTCGAAGGCCAGACCACCGCGCATTATCTCGTCGAGCGCCTGGAGAAATTGCCGGTTCGGCTCAGTCAGTTGGCGCACGGCCTTCCTGTCGGAGGGGAGCTTGATTACCTCGATGAGGGCACCTTGGCGCAGGCGCTTCGGGCCAGGCGGCCCATCGCTTGAAGCAAGCGCTTGAGAAGACTAAATAAGGGCGATGGCCATTCTTTCCATAGTCGAGGTTCCGGATCCCCGCTTGCGGCAGATTTCCACGCCTGTTGAACAGGTTGACGGCGACGTACGTGCGCTGATCGCCGACATGTTCGAGACGATGTACGACGCGCCCGGAATCGGCCTGGCAGCCATCCAGGTCGGCGTCCCAAAGCGCATTTTGGTGATCGACCTCCAGGAACCAGAGGAAGAAGACGGCGAGCCGGTCCGGAACCCGCAGGTCTTCATAAACCCCGAAATCCTGGCCTCATCTGACCAGGAAGTGCCTTACACCGAAGGCTGCCTGTCGGTCCCCGACCAATATGCCGACGTCGATCGTCCCGACCGCATCAAGGCGCGCTGGCTCGACGAACATGGCGTCAGCCACGAGGAAGAGATCGACGGCCTGCTGGCCGTCTGCCTGCAGCACGAGATGGACCATCTCGAGGGCGTTCTGTTCATCGACCATCTGTCCCGCCTGAAGCGCGAAATGGTGCTCAAAAAGCTCGCCAAGTTCCGCAAAGAGCAGCAAGCGGCGTAACTTCATCCCCCTCGAAATCGAGGGGAGGATGTTTACCCCAGACTCAGCGCCGCCTCCCGGCAGTCGCTGGCGCATTCCCGGCACATCTGCGCGCACAGCTTGCAATGCTCGTGATCGTGGCGCTCGCACTCGGCCGCGCATTCGTCGCAGGAGCGCGCGCATAGCTCCAGCATTTCGCGCAGGATCGCCGCATTCCCGCCGGTTCGCCGAAGGCCCAGCCGAGTCGTCGCCTCACATACGTCGGCGCAATCGAGGCACAATCGGATGCACTGCCGCATGTCCATCGCCTCGGCCGCGCAGGCGTCGGCGCAGCTCAGCGCCATCTTCGCGCAATACATCGCGTGGTGGACGGCGTCGCCGAGCGGCTGATTCACCTGGCCGGCGACATCGGGGTGCAACGCGATCATTTTGCGAATGGACATGGGCCTTCGTTCCTTTTCGTCATTGCGAGCGTAGCGAAGCAATCCCGCCGAGGTTCCGCCCTATGGATTGCTTCGTCGCATGCGCTCCTCGCAATGACAAATGCTGCTTGAGCGCCGCGCGGCCCCAGCCTAAGGTTCGCGCTCTGTTCCGCATTGGGGAGTCGAGGCGTGAGCGCAAGCATGATCCTGGTTGCGGTTGCAGCGCTTGCCGCGGGGGGCCTGATCGGTTGGCTGATCGGGAGTCGTGCTGCCGCGGCTGGCAAGCAGGTGATCGAAAGCTTGCGCTTTCAGCTCAACGCGGTGGTGACCGAGCGGGACGGGCTGCGGGTCGAGCGCGACGACGCGCACCGCACTCGGGCCGCGCTGGAAGCGGACGCACGCAATTTCGACGCCCGGATGACCGAGCTTCGCGAAGCCAAGGACATGCTCGTTGCGCAATTCCGCGAGGTCGGCGACAAATTGCTCGAGAAGGCGCACACCGAATTCCTCGCCAAGGCGGACGATCGCCTGGCCAAGGCGGACAAGGAGCAGGCGGCCAAGCTGCAGGTGTTGCTACAGCCCGTTGAGACGACGCTGAAGCGCTACGAAGAAGGCCTGCAGCGAGTCGAAAAGGAACGGGTCGATAGTTACGCCGGCTTGCGTGAGCAGGTCGAACTCGTGCGCGCGGGGCAGGGCCAGGTGCGCGATGAAGCGCGACGGTTGGTCACGGCGCTGACTTCTTCGCCGAAGCAACGCGGCCGTTGGGGCGAGCGAAGCCTAGAGAATGTCCTGATCCAGGCCGGTCTCGTCAAAGGGATCGACTTCAATCTGGAAGTTTCGACCGAAGGCGAGGATGGGCGGCTACGTCCAGATGCCGTGGTCAACCTGCCGCAGGGCCGCAAGCTCATCATCGACGCCAAATGCTCGCTCAATGCGTATCTCGACGCCTGCGACGAGGTAGACGACGACAAGAGAACCCTCTGCTTCAAGGCGCATTTGGCCTCGATCCTGCGCCACGCACAGCAGCTTGGGAGCAAAAACTATTGGGCGCAGTTCGGGGATTCCGCCGAATTTGTCGTGATGTACATTCCCGGCGAACACTTTTTGTCCGCTGCGCTTGAGCAAGATGACGAACTTTGGGAAAAGGCGTTCAAAAACAAGGTTCTGCTCGCTACCCCGACCAATCTCGTCGCGATTGCCCGAACGGTCTCCAGTGTTTGGAGACAGGAACGTCTGGCCGAAGCAGCAGAGGAAATTGCAAACTTGGGCAAGGAGTTGCACTCGCGTATTGCGACGATGGCTGAACATATGGCGCGGATGGGTAAGAACCTTTCGACCGCCAACAGCGCTTACAATCAGATGGTCGGCAGCTTCGAAAGCCAGGTGCTGACCCAGGCGCGGCGGTTCGAAGGGCTCGGCGCCGGCAGTGCCAAGGGGCTGGATGGTCCGCCAATGGTGGAAACGGCTCCTCGGCCGCTGACGAAGATTGCGGCGAAACCCGATGGTGATACCTCACGAATCGCGGCCGAATAGTCCTTCTTGCAATGGAGGAAGTGGCTTGCGACAGCCGCTGCGGCGTCCAATCCTCGGCTCTTTGAAACATTGCGCCTTCAAAGGTCACACCGGCGTACGTTTCAGCTCGTCAGATCAGAGAAGCGCGGCCAACTCGCGAAGCCCGTTGGACGTGAACGTTGTGACCTACAGTCCGCCGCAGCCTTTGAACGAGCGACCGTCGACGCGGACCTGCACCGTGTCCGGATAAACCCGGTCGCTCATTCCGTCGCTGCATCGGCCGTGGACGATGTTCACGTTGATGCGCGGCGTCTGGTAGATTTCGCCGGCGATGCCAATGATCACCTGCGGCCGTGGCTGACGCACCTGCGTCCCGTCCATGTGGATGAACGTCACGTCGCGATTGTCGATCAGCAGGGTCCAGCCGGGCTCGGTCCCAAGCGCACGATAGGGCGCAGGCGGGGGCGGTGGCGCGGGCAGGCAGCCGGCGAGCAGCACTGCTACCAGTGGAACGAGCATCTTCATGGCCTCAGAACCTTCTCAGGGGTGGGGGGTTCCTCATTGGCCGCGCCAGCTCGCCCGGATCTGGAAGGCCATGACGGCGGTTGCCATGGCCGCGTTGAGGCTGTCGGCGCGCCCGGCCATCGGAATTTTGACCAGAAGGTCGCAGGCGCTTTCATATTCGACCGGCAGGCCCTGCTGCTCATTGCCGATCAGGAGGAAGCACGGCTGGGCATATTCCGCTGCCAGATAATCCTTGCTTGCCTTGAGGCTGGTCCCGACGAGTTGCCCCGGCCCGGAGCGCAGCCACTCCAGAAACTCCGGCCAGCGGGCCGTCGCCACAGCTTGCGTGAAGATCGCGCCCATCGACGCCCGCACTGCTTCAACGGAGAAGGGGTCGGCGCTGTCGTCGATCAGGATCAACCCGCCCGCGCCGACCGCGTCGCCGGTGCGCAGGATCGTGCCGATGTTACCCGGGTCTCGCAGCGACTGGGCAACAATCCACAAATCCGCAGCGTCGCGGTCGATATGTTCCAAAGCGCTCGATGGTTGACGGTAGGCGCCGACCAGCATCTGCGGATTGTCCTTGCCGGTCATCTTGCTGAGGATGTCGCGCGTGGTCTGGATGACTTCGCCCCCGGCCGCTTCGGTCGCGGCGACGATTTCCAGCGCGAGCGGATGGTCGGTCCCGTCTGGAAAAGCGAGAATCTCCGGCAGCCGGCCGCTGTCCCGCGCTTCGGTTATGATCCGCAGTCCTTCGGCCAGGAACAGACCTTCCTCGCGCCGCGCCTTCTTGTCGCGCAGGGAACGCAGCCGCTTGACGGTGGTGTTGGAGAAAGCGGTGACGTGTCGGGGCATCAGTCTTCGCCGAAGCGGTTCTCGACCAATGTCACGAGCTGCTGCAACGCTTCATCCGCGTCTTCGCCCTCGGCATGAACGACGATGCTGTCGCCCATCGCCGCGCCCAGCATCATCAATCCCATAATCGACGTTCCGCACACACGCGTGCCGTCCTTTTCGACCTCGACCTTGGCCGGAAGCTCGCTTGCGAGTCCGACGAACTTGGCGCTTGCTCGGGCATGGAGGCCGCGGCGGTTACGGATCAGAACCTCGCGGCTGACCGCGTTCAAGCGGCTGCTTCCCCGAGAATTTCGGAAGCGACCGAGATATATTTGCGGCCGGCTTCGCGCGCTGCCGTCACGGCGGTATGGACGCCCATGACTTTGCGCGCCCCCTCGAGGCGGATCAGCATCGGCAGATTTACGCCGGCGATGACCTCGATATTTTCGCTTTTCATCAGGCTGATGGCGAGGTTTGAAGGCGTTCCGCCGAACAGATCGGTCAGGATGATCACGCCTTTGCCCTGATCGACCGCACCGATTGCATCGGAGATGTCACGACGTCGTGCCTCCATATCGTCATCCGGACCGATACAGATGCCCTTGATTGCGTCTTGCGGCCCGACGACATGTTCCATTGCGGTGATGAACTCGGCCGCGAGGCGGCCGTGGGTCACCAGCACTAGTCCAATCATTGATTCAACTCGCTTTCGCTCGCCTGTTCCGCGGCCGCCGCCGGGCTCCCCTCGATCACATCCCTTGGCGGTGACGTCAGGTCGCGGTGGCGGATATTTGGAGAAAAGCCCGCGGCGCGCAACCGTTCCGCCATTTCCACGGTGGCTGCAACGGAGCGGTGTCGCCCGCCCGTACAGCCGAATGCCACGGTGACGTAATTCTTGCCGGCAGCCCAGTAGCGAGGAATCCAGTCCGTGAGAAGCGCTTCAATCCGCGTCATGGCGTCACTCCAGGCCGGGTCTTCGGCGACGTAGCGGCGGACCGCCTCGTCTTCGCCCGTCAGGGAGCGAAGGTCGTCCACCCAATGTGGATTGGCGATGAACCGCAAATCGAACACCAGGTCGGCGGTGCGGGCAATGCCACGGGCGAAGCTGAAGCTGGCGATGGTCAGCACCGGCTGATCGGTAGTGCCGCCAAAGCGTCGCAGCAGTTCCTCGCGGAGATCGACCGGCTTGATATCGGTCGTGTCGATGATGCTGTCGGCTGCGGCTCGCAGCGGCGCGGTCAGAGCGCGTTCGCGGGCGATGCCATCCTCGGCAGGGCGATCGGGGGCGAGCGGATGAAGCCGCCGAGTCTCGTCATAACGCCGGATCAGCTCCCGGCTGGCGCAGTCGAGATAAAGGATTTCCGGTGCCACATCCGGAATGGCGCGGAGCAACTCAGGGAGCGCCTCGGGGTTAAATCCGCGGCTCCTGACGTCCATCCCCATCGCCACCGGATTACGGCGCTCTTTCGAACTGCCCGCCTGGACGAACGGTTCGATAAGGTCGGCGGGGAGATTGTCGACGCAATCCCAGCCGAAATCCTCGAGCGCATCGAGGACGGTCGATTTTCCTGCCCCCGACATTCCGGTGACGAGCACGAGGCGAGGGCGCGCGCGCCCGGCCATCAGAAATTGAGGCCCAGCCGGTCGAGCGCGAGCGCGACTTTCGACGCGGCGGAAGCGGTCATCGCGTCGATGCTGACTAGCGGAATGGGCACGCCGAGGATCGGCCGCTCGCGGCTGTCGTCGGGGAGGCGCTGGATGTCGCTGGTCAGTTCCACAATCAGCGCAATCGGAATGTCGCTGTCATGCTCCATGTCGACGATCCCGACACCGCGAATTTCGAGCTTGCCTGCAAGCTGCGGCGGCGGGGTCGCGATCAATTTTTCACCCTGTCGCTTGACGATGGTCTGGTCGTCGCTGACCAGAGTGAAGCCGCGGTCGAGCAGGCGCAAAGTGAGGTCGGATTTCCCGGAACCCGACGGCCCCATGATCATCACGGCGCGGCCCTCGACAGCGACGGTGCTTGCGTGGACGTTTTCGGCCGACAGCCGGAGGGGGGCGCTCATGTCCGGTCTGCTGCCGGCAAGCAGATGGTGAAGCGGGCGCCCGAGGGCGCATCATCGCGGTCCTGCACTTCTATCTCTCCGTCATGGCCTTCGACGATGGCCCGCGCGATGGCGAGACCGAGCCCCGAATGGCGTCCGAAATCTTCTCTCTCAGGCCGTATCGAATGAAAGCGGTTAAAGATCGCTTCACGCGCATCCTTTGGCACGCCGGGTCCCTCGTCGTCGATGCGGATCCGCACCGAGTCGCCGACGCGCACGGCGACGATCTCGACCAGGCCCGCCGGGGGCGAGAAACTGACCGCATTGTCGATCAGATTATCGAAGGCGCGTGCGAGGCCCTCGGGGCGGCCCATCACGACCGCGCTGTCCTTGCGTGGCCGGGCGAAAGCGATCCGGGCGTTGCCGATTTCACGCCGGTTTTCCCAACTCGACACCAATTGTTCGAGCATCGGCCCGAGATCGACCCGCTCGAAGGTTGCCCGGGCGAGCTCCGCATCGGTGCGGGCCGCTTCGCTGATGTCGCCGATCAGCCGGTCGAGACGCACGACGTCGTCGCGAGCGACATCCAGCAATTGCTTCTTCAATTCCGGAGCCTCGACGCGGTCAACCCCGTCTAGCGCAGAGCGCAACGAGGCCAGCGGGTTCTTGAGTTCGTGGGTGACGTCCGCAGCGAATGCCTCGATGTTATCGATCCGCTGCCGCAAGGATTGGCTCATGTCGGATACGGCGCGGGCCAGCAGTCCGATTTCGTCGTTGCGCGAGGGAAGCCGGGGCACATTAACTTCCCGAG
>JBDSZD010000287.1:0-5547 GCA_039925325.1 Sphingomicrobium sp. | reverse complement strand
CTCCCATACGGGCCCGCAGCTCTCATCGCTGCAACCAGAGGCCGGACAGATGGCAGCATCCGACTACCTGCCCAACCTCCAAAATACCGCTTGCGTCTTCAGGGGCGTCCACAGATGGAAAGCAGACCTTCACGGTCGCATGAAATCAGCCCACAGTTTTGGGCAATGCGTTTTCAGCCTCGCCCGCACCCTTTTAGGCGTTTATCGTACTCGAGCAGATCGAAATAATACCTGCCCTCCCGAACCTCGATGATGCGATCCGCCGAGAAGGCCACCAACCAGTAGCTGTTGTCGATCTGGTAGCCAGCAGGTTCAGTCTGCATTGGATCGAAGCTGCCTTCCCGCTCGGGGTACCACTTGTCCCGTTCCAGCCCTACTACATAGAGGGCCTTGGCGTCGCTCGCTTTGCGCTTACCCACGGGCCACACCATAGTAATCTGGATAGGCGCATTGTCCCGTCTGCCTTCGGCGGTGGTCATGCTGCGGATGAAGGCGGGACGCTCGCCAGATTCAACATGCCCAAAGTCGTCACTGTAATAGAGCGGCCAGAGGCTCGACTGCGGCTTCTTGCCTGTCATCTCAGCAACGGCAGCTTCAATCGCCTCGCACGCTTCTGAAGGTTTGTGTGGAGGGATTTTCACCCAGCTGGTCGCGGTGCCTTCGGTGCTGAAGAGCAGCGAGAACATGGTCAGATGGGCTAAAAAGACGAGCCTAAATCGCCGCTGCGAATGCAATGATCGCTCCTTGATTTCGGTCGTAAGCTTGCAATGATGCGGGACCTTGTAAGCTTGGCGACTGAATGTCCGCAATGGGTCGGAAGCGGACATTTGGTGATTTGGAAGCATCCGCGTCAATGCTTTGCGGTAACTGCCTACCGCTGCCACTCCACTTTGTCGCCGGGCGCTATCCCGAGCTCGGCGGCGCGACCACCGGCCAGTTCGAGCACTGCGCCGACAACCTCTCCCGACCTGATCTGATCGCGCGACAGCGGAACGGCATTCGCTTCGATCCGGGCAATGGTTCCGTCGGTGCGAATGAATATGATGTCGAGCGGAATCATCGTATTTTCCATCCAGAAACTCGCCTCGCGCGGCGGGTCATGCGGAAAGATCATCCCACGGTCCGGCGCCAGCGACTGGCGGAACATCATTCCCTTCGCTTGTTCTTCGGGGGTACGGACCATTTCGACGACAAATCTGTGGACTCCGCTCTTGCTGCGGATGGTCAGCGGGAGCTGTTCCAATCCGGCCGATGAGCGCTCCATCGTCGCGTTGTTGACTGCCGCATTGGGACTGCACGCAGCAGGCACGAGCGCCAGCAGCAACAGTCCGGCCCAGCCAAGGCTCAGTCGGCGGCGCGGATTTCCACTGCGGTCATGCCCTTGCCGCTGGGCGCTATCCGCGCGCTCAGTTTCTGGCCGGCTTCGAGTTCGACCAACTCCGATTCGCGCACTGTCTCCATGTGGATGAAAATGTCCTCGTCCGGAGCGCTTTCCCGCACCAGAAAGCCATAGCCTTTGACCCGGTTGAACCATTTGACCTCCACAGGCTCGAACTCGCCCGCACTGTCTGCGAGCTTCTTGCGGTCTGCACGTTCGGCGGGCGAATGGGAAGTCTTGCGCTCGAGCGGCACGGCCGATGAGAGATCGATCGAGAGCACTTTTTTCGCCTGAATTCCGCGGTCGAGCCGAACCGGTACGCACTCGATCGTCGCGCCCTCAGGGACGCTCCGCCGTCCATGGTCCCGAAGCACGCTGAAGTGCAGCAGGATGTCGCCCTCCATTTCGTCGGTGACGAGGAAGCCGAACCCGCGCGTGGCATCGAACCATTTGACTCGACCAGTAACAGGCGGAAGCTCCGTCTCCGCTGCATTGCTGCTGTCCGGCATGGGCTTCAGAGATCTCGCACTTCTACATGACGGTTGGTGAGCTGCGGCGCCATAACATGCGTTACTGTGTCGGCAAACCGACTTTAGCGGACCTATTTGTCGTCCGAATAACCGGTCGCGGCCGACAATTCATCCGGATCTACGACCGCGCCAGGTGAAAGATTGACGAGGAAGCGGCTGAGCGTGAAGGAATGGCCGGCGCGCACCATTGCCGCCAACAACCGCTCGCGCGATTTTGGGTCGGGAATGGAGGTCGCGAACGGACCGATCCGCCTGCGCTGAGCGAAACGCAGAGCGGCTGCGCCAGCCTCGGTTTCCGCATGGTCGCGCGCGGCCACAGAATCCGCTTCGTCCACGCCCGCCACGCGCAAGGATTGCACGAGCCGCGCCTTGCCGTAGCCGCGTCCGGTCAGCGTCCGCGACCTGGACAGGGCATAGCTGGCATCGTCGATATAGCCGCGCCCGGCAAGGCGCTCGGCGATGGCGCCCGGATCGGGCTCAGAGCTTCCGGTCCAGCCACGCTCGCGCAGCTTGCGCGTCAGATAGGATTGCAATTTTGACCGCGTGGTGGCGAAGCGGCCGACGTAGCGCAGCGCAAGCTCGTTGAGCGTGTCCGCGTCGAGCGGAGGGCGTGCGCGGCGGGGGCTTCTAGTCGACATCGGCCATGTTTGTGCCACACTCGACGGTCAACAGGGAACTGGCCGTGAATTGGCGGCATGCGCGGGGGCCGACAGGCTGGAATCCGGAGAGGAAGCGGTGCTTGACCGCATGGACATGACCGACGCGAATTTGGCACCTCCGGGCGCAACGCCGACGCTCGATGCCCAACCGCGCCGCATCGCCGATTTCGACACGCTCGGCGACGCGCTCGATTATGCCGCTGCGGGCAAGCGCGGCATGAATTTCCATGACGCGCGCGGGACGCTGACGCGCTGCTATCCCTATTCCGAGTTGCGACAGGATGCGCTCGACACCGCACGGCGCCTGATAACGCTGGGAATCAAGAGCGGCGACCGGGTCGCGATCATCGCCGAAACCGTGCCCGAGTTCGCTGCCTGCTTTTTCGGAGCCGTCTACGTCGGCGCGTGGCCGGTGCCGCTTCCGCTGCCGACCAGTTTTGGCGGCCGCGACGCTTATGTCGAACAATTGAAGATCATGCTTGGCAGCGGCGCGCCGTCCTTGTTCCTCTACCCGCCCGAACTTGCCGAATATGCCGAAGATGCGGCAAGCCGGCTCGGAATCGCGGCGCGCACCTGGGACAGCCTTGGCGATGTAGCGGCGGCGCAAGCCGATCTACCGACCGCCGACGATCAGGACATTGGCTATCTCCAATATTCGAGCGGATCGACGCGCTTCCCGCACGGCGTCGCGGTCACTCACCGCGCGCTGCTCGACAATCTGCGCGCGCACGGGCTTGGGCTGCAGGTTCAGGAGACCGACCGCTGCGTCTCCTGGCTGCCATGGTATCATGACATGGGCCTGGTCGGCTGCATGCTCTCGCCGCTCGCAAATCAGATATCGGTCGATTATCTGAAAACCGAGGATTTCGCGCGTCGCCCCCTGGCGTGGCTCGACCTCATCAGCCGCAATCCCGGCACGACCCTCAGTTATTCGCCGACCTTTGGCTATGACATCTGTTCAAGGCGGATGTCGTCGCAGACCCGTGCGGCGGGCCGCTTGGACCTGTCGCGCTGGCGCATCGCCGGAAACGGGGCAGATATGATTCGCCCCGACGTGATGCAGGCGTTTGTCGACTGCTTCGCGGAGGCCGGCTTCCAGGCCAGCTCCTTCTGCCCCAGCTACGGCTTGGCCGAAGCGACGCTTGCGGTTTCGCTGATGCCGCCGGGTGAGGGCATCAGGCTTGAGTTGGTCGATGAGGCGGACTTGTCCGGCGGCGCGCCCGACAAGACCAAACCCCGCCGCTATCGCGCCATCGTCAATTGCGGCCGCGCCGTCGCCGGTATGGAAATCGCCATCCGGGATGCCGGCGACACTGTGCTTCCCGATCGCGCGATTGGCCGGGTCCTCGTGCGCGGCTCATCGGTCATGGTCGGATATTTCCGCGACGACCAATCGACCAAGGCGTGCATGACGCCAGACGGTTGGCTCGACACCGGCGACATGGGCTATTTGTCCAACGGCTACATCTTCATCGTCGGTCGCGCCAAGGACATGATCATCATCAACGGCAAGAACCATTGGCCGCAGGACATCGAGTGGGCTGTGGAGCAATTGCCGGGCTTCAAGTCAGGCGACATCGCCGCCTTCGCGATCACCGCGCCTTCGGGCGAGGAGACGCCCGCGGTCCTGGTCCATTGCCGGGTATCCGACCCGGAGGAACGCGGCCGGCTGCGCGACGATATCCGCGAACGCGTGCGCGCGATTACCGGCCTTAACCCGGTGGTCGAACTGGTGCCGCCGCGCACCTTGCCGCGCACCTCGTCCGGCAAGCTGTCGCGCACCAAGGCGCGCAATCTTTATCTGTCGGGTGAAATCCAGCCTTACGACATCGCCGCCTAGGCCGACTGCCTCCGGCGGGAGAGGCAGGGGCCGTCACGGGAATGAATCCCGTGACGTCAGTCGCTGCTTCGCGCGCTGGCCGGCGCTTGGGTGGCTCGTCCATCCAAGCCAACCTCACGAGCGCGCCGACTCTCGCATAGCTATCGTTCGCGAAGTGCGAACGTTTCGCTATGCTCGGCGGCTTGGCCTGGCAGGGGCAGGGGGACTCGAACCCACGACCCTCGGTTTTGGAGACCGATGCTCTACCAACTGAGCTATACCCCTAGGCGCGGCGGGGAGGTAGCCTTGGGCGTGGGGGCATGCAAGTCCCGAGCAACCTTGAACCCCCCGGGTAACCGCGCTACATCTTTCCCACGCTCCGTTGGCCGCCTTGGTCCGCGGAGCCTTTTTCTATCTGGAAGAGGCGGATCAGCTTGTGGCTAAAATCACTCCCGGCGAATTCATCCGGCAGGTTCGGTCCGAAGGGATCGCAAAGGTCGCCTGGCCGTCCGCGCGGGAAACGCGCACGACCGGCATCATGGTGCTGATCATGACCGCGATCCTAGCCATCTTCTTCTTCATCGTCGATGGGGCGTTCACCGTCGTCGTCCATTTCCTCCTCAACAATCTCGCAGGTTAAGACATATATGTCCCGCTGGTACATCATCCACGCTTATTCCGGCTTCGAGAACAAGGTCCGCGACTCGATCCTGTCCGAAGCCAAACGGCTCGGGCTCGCGACCCTGGTTGAAAACGTCGAGGTCCCGACCGAAAAGGTGACCGAGATCCGCCGCGGCAAGAAGGTTACCAACGACCGCAAATTCTTCCCCGGTTACGTGCTCGCCAAGCTGGCGATGAACGACGACGTGTACCACCTCGTCAAGAACACGCCCAAAGTAACCGGCTTCCTCGGCCCCAATGGCAAGCCGCAGGCGATCAGCGAAGCCGAAGCCGCGCGCATCCTCAACACCAAGGAAGAAGCTGCCGCCGCAGCGCCCAAGCAGAAGATCAGCGTCGATTACGAGATCGGCGACTCCGTCAAGGTCCTCGACGGCCCCTTCGCGACCTTCCACGGGCTGGTGGAGGAATTGGATTTCGACCGTGGCCGAGTGAAGGTCAGCGTGTCCATCTTCGGGCGCGCGACGCCGGTGGAGTTGGAAT
>JBDSZD010000286.1:0-3611 GCA_039925325.1 Sphingomicrobium sp. | reverse complement strand
CAGCAACGAATTGACGAGCACCACGTCGCCCGGAGTGAAGCGGCCCTTGCTCCAGCCCCAGACCGTGAAGATCATCGCTCCCGCCATCATCAGATTGGTGATCAGCGACTGGCCGATATTGAGCCAGCTAAGCGACACTTCGTTGCGTACGGAAGCGCGCGTGAAGGCCCCGACCGCCTCGTCGTAGCGGCGCGCTTCGCGCTCTTCGGCACCGAAATATTTGACCGTCTCATAATTAAGCAGGCTGTCGACGGCGCGGCCGATGGCTTTGTTGTCGACGTCGTTCATTTCGCGCTGCAGCTTGGCGCGCCATTCGGTGACCTGCCGCGTGAAGGCGATGTAGGCGGCCACCATGATCAAGGTCGCGGCGACGAGGCCGGCGCCGAACTTGACGAGGAAGATCGCACAGATTGCGACCAGCTCGATCAGCGTCGGAACGATGTTGAACAGGATGAAATAGAGCATCATGTCGATGCTCTTGGTGCCGCGCTCGACGATTTTGGTTAGCGATCCGGTGCGTCGCTCGAGATGGAAGCGGAGCGACAGGTCATGGACGTGCCGGAAGACGTTGCCCGCGAGCCGGTAGGCGGCGCTCTGCCCAACCTTCTCGAACAAGGCATTACGAAGATTGTCGGCAAGCACGCCGCCGAAGCGCGCTGTGCAATATCCGACCACAATCATCGCCACAGCGCCGAACGCTGCGCCGCCGCCGGACATGCCGTCCACTACGGCCTTGTAGGCAAACGGCATCAGCAGGACGATGCCCTTGCCGATCAGAACCAGGAACACCGCCGCGACCACGCGCGCCTTGAGCTCGGTTTCGCCCTTGGGCCACAGCATTGGCAGGAAGCGCCACAAGCTCCGCCAACCGGCACTCGGGTGTTTCGCTTCTGCCTGGGTGTCCGCCATTCGATCCCCATGTAGGAAGCGGCTGCTCCCGGCACAAACTTTGCGTCGAACCGATTGGAACGAAGCATTTAATCGGCGGTTGTAATCCCAGTTAACCGGGACACGAGTGATGGCAGCGGGCTATTTCATCATTGCGCTTCTGGGCTGCGCCGACGGGTCGGCAAGCTGCACGCAGGTGGCGACCATGCCGACGCGTTACTCGACGCAGGCCGAATGCGTTGCCTCGGTGAATGCCGTGCTGTCCGAAAACAGCAGTTTCGATTTCCCGACGATCATGGCGGAATGCCGCGCGGTGTCCGAGCCATTGTCCCTCCGGCGCGACCGATCGTTGATCGTTCCGGCCAGCGCTCGGCGAAGCTAGAGCGACAAGCAAACTTCCCGCTCCCGTCCAAAACTGCCCGAGCCGACGAGCCATCCGCGAAGACGGGGATGTTGGGAAGTTTCGCTAACTACAGGCGCTTTGTGCGGCGGAATTTACCTAACAGCGGATAGTCAATACTGAATTCATTGCACATTTTCGAATTGGCACGCTCCCTGCATTAAGGGTGATGTGGACCCAATCATGGGCCGCAACACAAAAGGGAGTTTTTCAATGTTCGCCACTTTCGCACCGGCCCGTCAGACTGCAGTCTCGCTCGCCGCCGCTTTCGTCACCGCAATGCTGTTCGTCAGCGCCGCTGTCGGCCCGTTGCCGCTCGTTTGAACCCTCCAACAAGGTCAATCCAATGAACGGACGTTTCCTACTCAACAAGCGCGACGCAAAATTCATGGGCGTCGCCGCCGGCCTTGGCGATTACCTCAGCGTCGATCCGCTGCTGATCCGTCTCGGCTTCGTCGCGGCGACCCTGATCACCGGTCCGGTCGCGGTCATTTTTTATGTACTCACCGGCTGGCTGGCTTCGGACCGGTGATCCGATCCGAACTCAGTCCAACAATTCGAAATGGGAATCGTCGCGGGGTTGGCTGGTCTAGAGCGGCTCGGCGCATCCCTGCCGCTGCTCACCGTCAACGGTCAATGTCACCGCGATCGGATAAAGCCGGTCGGACATTCCGTCCGAACAGCCGACCTGCGGCCGGGTGCGAAGAACGAACGGCTTGGCGCCATAAGCGCCGATCCACGCACCGGCCTCGGCCGAGCCGCTAAATCGCGTCCACACCCGCAACCCGGACTGGTCGTCGGGATGTGAATAAGTGACGCATCGCCCTTCGATCCGCGCCGCCCAGAACGGCTCCGTGCCAACTGCCCGGAGCCGATAAGCAGCAATGCTCTGCGCGCCTTGAACCAGACAGGCGCTCACGTCGGCCTTGACGGGCGGAACAACTTTTCCGCTTGCGCCCGGGCGAGCGGTTTCCGTTCGCGCCGCCGCCGAGGCGATGTTGGTGGACGGCTGGCTCTCCGTTCGATCTTTACAGCCGGCGAGTATGACCATTGTCAGCCACAAGCATTTCAGATTCATCTTGAATTTGCCTGCCTTGCAGTTGCGTTCGTTCCTCATGGGCTTATCTTAACCGCAACCGCCAGGAGACCGAACCCATGCGTACATTCATCGCTGCTCTCATTCTTGTCGCGACCGCCGCAGCACCTGCGTCCGCGGCGCTGAAGACCGGGGCGAAAGCTCCGGACTTTGTGACCACCGGCGCGCTTGCCGGCAAGCCGTTCCGCCTGCATTTGAAGGAACAGCTGCGCAAGGGTCCGGTCGTTCTCTATTTCTACCCCAAGGCGTTCACCAAGGGCTGCACGCTCGAGGCTCGTGCGTTCAGCGAGGCGTCGCCTGAATTCAAGAAGGCCGGTGCTCGCGTCATTGGACTGTCGGCCGACGATCTCCCAACCTTGCTGCGCTTTTCCGTCGAAGAATGCCGCAATTCGTTTCCGGTGGCGATCGCGACTGGCGCGATGATCAAGGGCTATGACGTATCCATGCCAATGGTCGGCAAGGTCACGAATATGACCAACCGCACCAGCTATGTGATCGCGCCCAACGGCAAGGTCGTGATGGTCCATTCGGACATGGATTGGAGCGAGCATGTCGCCAAGACGCTCGCGGCGGTCAAATCGCTAAACCGCTAGCCGTTACGTTACGCCCACGGAACCGATCCCGTCCTCGTGCGCTTAGAGGCGGCTAATCCAGATCATATAGGGGACCATCCATGAAAATCACTTCTACCTTGGCGATCGCCGCCGGCCTTGTCGCACTTTCCGCATGCAACAGCTCGCCAAAGGAGCAGGCTGCTGACAATATCGAAGTTAATGCGGAAATGACCGCCGACAATTTGGAAGAGGCTGCGGACAATGCCGCAACCGAAGCCGGCGAAGACAATCTGGAGGCCGCCGCCGACGCCACACGTGAGGCCGGCGAAGAAAATGCCGATGCGGTTCGCGACGGCATGGACGCCGACGGCAATAGCGCAAATTAATTCAGCGAGAGCACGCTGGTCAGGGCGTCCGCTTTACGGCGGGCGCCCTGTTCTTATTCATGTTCAATTTGCGCCGGAACCAGCGAAGCCGCAGCGCGCTATCGTCGAATCGGCCGATCAGGCCGCGGATGCGATCGAGGCCAATGCCGCCAACGAGGCGGCGGTCGTCGAGGCCGAAGCGGAGAACCAGGCCGAGACGGTCAGGGAAGCCGCCGAGAACGAAGCGGACGCTACGATCGACGCCGTCGAAAACGGCGCCGCGCGCTAATTGGGAACTGGGGCTTACT
>JBDSZD010000285.1:0-1950 GCA_039925325.1 Sphingomicrobium sp. | reverse complement strand
AGCGTGTCGCGGAAGATCTCCCAGGTCAGGTCCTCGGCCACGCCGCCGACCTTTTCCAGCGCCTGGTAGATCGGCACGGTGCCGATCGGCACGGGGCTGTTGCGGATGATCCATTCGCGCGTGTCGTGGATGTTGCGGCCGGTCGACAGGTCCATCACCGTGTCGGCGCCCCAACGGATCGACCATACCATCTTGTCGACCTCGTTCGCCACGTCGCTGGCGACGGCCGAGTTGCCGATATTGGCGTTGATCTTGACCAGGAAGTTGCGGCCGATCGCCATCGGTTCGGATTCGGGGTGGTTGATGTTGTTGGGGATGATCGCGCGGCCACGGGCGACCTCGTCTCGGACAAACTCGGGGGTGACATAATCGGGGATGGACGCGCCGAAATCTTCCCCGTCGCGGATATATTCGCGCGCCATTTCGCGGCCGAGATTTTCGCGGGTGGCGACATATTCCATCTCGGGCGTAATGATGCCACGCCGGGCATAGTGCATCTGGCTGACGTTAGCGCCGGCGCGGGCGCGGAGAACGCGCTTGCGGGTGGCGGGGAAGGGCTGAACGCCGCCAGACCGATCGGGGCCGAGTTGGCCATTGTCTTCGGGGCGAGTTTCCCGCTGTTGCACTTCCTCGACATCGCCGCGGGCGCGGATCCAGGGGGCGCGAAGTTCGGGCAGGCCGGCCATGATGTCGATGCGGGCCTGGGGGTCGGAATATGGTCCGGAGGGGTCGTAGACGTTGAGCGGTGGCTCGCCCGACGAGGGCTCAAGGTCAATGGCGCGCATCGCGACGCGCAGCGGGCCGACGTGAATCTTGCGGCTGCCGCGGATCGGGCCGGTGGTGACTTTGAGTTCGGTTCTTGCAGGGATGTCGGCCATGTCGTGTCTCCATTGGAGCGATGGCGGTGTGACCGTCTCCGCTCCCTACGCCGGTGTTAGCCGGATCAGGTTCAGCGGGTCGAGGGCTCCAGCCCTCCTCTCAAGCGCGGATCGGCGCTCCCCCGGGGATGAGTCGGCTTAGAGAGGAAGGTGGGCCCCGGATCAAGTCCGGGGTGACGAATGGTGGTGCCACTCAGCGACCGCGCGCCGCCATCACCTTCTTCTGCTCGTCGAGCGAGACAATGCCGTCCTTATTGCCATCGGCGGAGTCAAAGCTGGCGAGGGCCGGAGCCTTGAACTCGGCGAGACTGACCTTGCCGTCGCCGTTGCCGTCGAACTTCTTCATCTGCATGTCGGCATCGACCGTCGCGACCACGCGGGTCGCCGGGACGGTATATTCCATCTGCGTGACCTTGCCGTCATTGTTCGCGTCCATCGTCTTGAACAGATCCGCAGGATCGATTTTGCTTCCGCCGCCGGACTTGCGGGCCGCGAACTCCGCGCCGCTGATCGACTGGTCCTTGTTGCCGTCGAGGGAGCTAAATTCGGCCGACAGCATGGTCATGATGCGTGTCGATACGCGCTGCTGCGCCCGCTTCTGGGCGGCGGTGAACTCGGCTTTGGTAAAGCTGCCGTCCTTGTTGCCGTCGATCAGCGCGAACCGTTGATCAAGTTGCGCGGACAGTCCTGCGCGGGTCGGGAGCGACGGGGCCGCTTGCTGCGCGGCGGCGGGGGCGATTGCCGCCCCGGTCAATATTGCTGCGATCAGTGCTCGTGCCGGATGTGGCATGGTGAACTCCTTTAAACTTGCCCGCGCCTAACGCCATTCGACCTTGCTGCGAACTGAATTGGGGGTCCAACCGGCTGTGCAGAGCCGCGCGAGCGGCTAAAGGAGTGGAGATGGGCGCGGCGGAGATCATAAAGGGCGAGACCGACCTGTTGCGCTTCATCACCTGCGGCAGCGTCGACGACGGCAAATCGACGCTGATCGGCAGACTTCTCTACGAAAGCCGCCAAATCCCCGACGATCAATTGCGCGCGGTCGAGGCCGCGAACCGCGCGGGCGGGGAGA
>JBDSZD010000284.1:0-5506 GCA_039925325.1 Sphingomicrobium sp. | reverse complement strand
TGCGCCTGTGGTGGAATCGGTTTGGCCCCCTTTTCGCAAGCGAGATCCGCCGGAGGCGGGTCAACCAGATGCGCGGTTTCCGGCACTGGCGCTGGCACCTCGACGAGATGTACGTGAAGGTGAATGGGGAGATGGTGTCCCTGTGGCGTGCGGTCGATCACGAAGGCGAGATCCTCGAGAGCTTCGTCACGAAGACCCGTGACAAGGCCGCCGCACTTGCCTTCATAAGAAGGCGCTCAAGCACCACGGCGCGCCTGCTGCAATCGTTACCGATGGACTGAAGTCCTATTGGGCGGCGATGAGCGAACTCGGCAATGCCAACAAACAAGAGATCGGACGCTGGGCCAACAACCGGGTCGAGAATTCGCAATTGCCGTTCCGACGACGAGAACGAGCGATGCAGCGTTTTCGCCAGATGAAGACGCTGCAGAAGTTCGCCTCAGTCCACGCCCAGGTCCACAATCACTTCAACTCCGAACGTCACCTCGCCGATCGACCGTAATCGTGCGCGAGATTATACTTCCCGCCCAGAGCTTCGCTCCCTGAGCGATCGGCGGCCTACCGCATCAGCGTGGCACTGTCCCAATGCTCGTCGGCCTTGCCATCCTTGATCCGCCACATATCGAACCAGCTTGTTGTGTAGGTCTTCGCCGGGTTCGACGGCGTCGGCAGGGTCGCGACGGTGACGACCACGACAAAATCCCCTTGAGCAACGACCTGCACGACTGGTGACGACAGACGAGCAGGGATCGGTTTCGCGGTAACGCCCAACCCCTTGAAGAATTTGACAACCGTGTCCCGGCCTGACGCGACGTTCGGATTATGCTGGGTATAGGCTTCGGTGAGATAGCGGTCGGCCTCGTCCCAATGTCCCGCCTCCAACAGGTCCTTCATGATGTGATAGGCGACTTGCTTGTTGGCGTTGAGCTTCGGGTTGCGGTCCGTGAACAGTGCATCCACGTCCGATGCTGCGACGACAGCCGCCTGCGCATGAGCCGCCTCGGGTAAGGTGCCTGCGCAAAGAATTGTGAGAAAACCAGCGAGCGTAGCAAGGATTCGCATTTGAGGGTCCTTCGGTTGGAGAATTTGTTTCAAACTGGGGGGTCACGCGCGCCCTGAGGGAGTCTGGCAACGGAAACTGCCCCCGCTATTGATCGGGCCTTTCCCGTCATACCGCGCAACTCGCGGATATGCGCACAGCGGCCGGGTGCGACCGGGCCAAGGGGTCTGCGGGCCGGCGGTCGCGGGAATGAACTCGGGCGCTTTATGCTTTTCGACCCAGGCAGTAAGTGCGGAAAAGGCATCGAAGCGGTCGGTCGCCGGGCCACCGCCGCAATGCGCCATGCCTGGGACCGGGAAAAGGCGCACGAAGCCGTCAGCCTTGTGGTGATAGCGCGCGTCGACTTCGTTCCGCCAGCGGATGGTGTCGTTGATCGTGAAGACGGGATCCGAGACTCCGTGCGGAACGATCAACTTCCCTCCGAGCGCATGAAACCGGTCCAAATTGGAAGAGCGCATGGCGATATCTTCCCAGCTCGATCGCGGGAATATCTTGGAGGTGGCGTAGATTGAGCGTGCATCTTCAGGAAAGCGCAAATCCATCAGAAAGTCGAGCAAAGCGTCAGGGTCGGTCGTTACGGGCCGTGGGGGAACCATGAACACGCTCGGCAGCGACATGCCCCCGATCAGCACATTGAACGGCGGCATGTGGGCATTGCCGAGCTTCCAGAACGACCAATCTGGAGAGCCTATTCCGAGATCCCATGGCCAGTCCGCGTAAATGGCATTGCCTTGCCGATCCCTCGGCCCGCGAAGCGAGCCTTCCAGTGCGTCGATCTTTGCCGGGGCGATGCAATGCGCCACAGATGAGACGCGCCGGCAGGAATGAAGCCGCAGCGATGGCAGCACGCGCTGGCTCGTGCACCGGCCAAAATCGGCGATAATTCCATCGCGCAGGCCGTCCAGGCCGTCGCATGCCTTTGCGACGGATTCGTGCACGATTGCAAAGTCCGTGTCCGTGAACAGCCCTGCAAAGCTGGCGGGAGTAAGCTTGCCACGTTCCCTATCCCACAGGCGCGCGAACGTTTGCGTGTCCGCAGCTTGTGCAACCGCGGCGCGCGGCAGCGAGAATCCAGGAGCAGCCGCTACAATACCGTCGAACAGATCCGGATAGCGCTGGGCGAAGGCCATACCTTCCTGTCCGCCCTTGGAGCAGCCGTAGAAATAGCTGAACTTCGGTGCGACGCCGTAAAAGTCGCGGATCAGCGACTTCGCCGCCCGCGCGACCTTCGGAAACGAGGCGTGGCCATAGTCACGACGCGCCTCAGGATCCGTCCCGAACACCGCGGTGCCACCCCACGAAGGGTCATTGTTCACAGCATTGTCGTGGCCGGAATCCTGGCTGACAACTGCATAACCCTGCAGTAGCGCAGGGAGGTTCCCGACCCCCGTCGAACCCAGGGCGTCACCGATCTCTCCGTTGGTTCCACCCCCGCCCTGGAACATGAACCGTCCATTCCACTGCTCCGGAAGTCGCATGTGATATTTGATTGCATAAGTCTGGCTATGCATCCCGGATCGCGCCGGGAAGGTGGCATTGATCTCACAATGCGGAGGCAGGGCCAGCGCCTGACTGCTAAAGGGATTACGAACTTCGAAGGTCGCCGGACCGGTCGCCGCGTGGATGATCGTCCCGAGCAGGTCCGATTGGCGTCCCTTCATGGCAGCGCAACGACCTGCGAAATCGTTCCGATCGGGAAGCCGCGCCGGAATCGAACCGGGCGCTGCAGCGATTCCAACAAGCAGCATCGCGGTGACGACTTTCCCGCCATGTCGCCCGCGCGTCATGCCTCGGATGCTCATGTCCATTGCTGCTGCTCCATCCTCGTTGCGCTTCAGTGTGTCCGAGCAATGATCCGAACGGGACCAATCAGTCCCGAAGGCCGCAGCGGCGCATCCGCCCGATAAGTTGGGTCCGCAGTCCAAGTGACCTTCGTCGCTCCGCGCTGTGGGTCGCCGATCAGGCGATTGACGCAGAGGTTGGCGACCCGCACTTCCAGTCTGTTCTTCCCCGACCGGAGTATCTGGCCAGCCAAAATCGCTCTTCGTCGGATTTTCGTATCATGAGCGATCATACGCGCTCAAAAATTCAATCCGCCCGAGGCGCTGGGAAGGCGGTCGGGCCACGTCAGACGACGCGCTCCGGATCCGGCTGGCTTTGCCAAAACCGACGCTCGGCGCCTTCCGGGTCCGGGACGAGGGTGCATTGTGCGTCGATCAGCATCGTTTCGCGCTTTGCGAGCGTGTAGGGCTTCCAACGCGGCTGGCCAGGGATGGACGGGTTACCATTACGAGCAAACGCCGCCCACATCGCGCTCATGTTCGCAGCGGTCTGCCGCTTGCCCGGGGAAGCATCGCCGAATGGTCCAGGCGGAGGCGGACCCGGCGGATCGCCCGGTTGCGGCCCAACATTGTCAAATTTCGTATTGATGTCGGAAGCGTGCGGCGAACCGCTCGCATAATTCGTGCCTGGCACATTCGCCGGTGACTGGTATTGCAGGATGTAGGAATAGACCGGCGCGCCGCCCTGGCGCGCGCGCTCCTCGGCGATGTGCACCGCATGGGCGCGCCAGGGGGTGGCGGTCGTGATCGCGAAATAGAGCTGAGACGGAGAAGCATCCGGCCGGCTTTTCCGAAAGGCGTTGATCCAGTCTTGAGCGCGGTCGCCGACCACCGCGGCAACGCGGTCGCGCAAACTCTCCTCATTCATCGAAAAGGCTGCGGCATCGCCCATGCTGAAAAAGACACTCTCGTCCTTGCATCCGCCGACGATTAGCGGCTTGTGCCGGGCGACCGACGGAGCGCCGTTCCTGAAGGGCGACTCCGGCAGGATCCTGCCGTCAATGAACGGCCAAAACATTTGATCGCGCTGGTTGGCGTTACGGCCGTCTTTTCGCGTACCTGGAGCCGCGCTTTTCGCCCCGCCCATCTGGAACTTCAGCAGTTCCGAAGCTGAAATTTCAAGTAGCTTGCGCGGATCGCTGAGGCCGAGGTCGCGCATAGCCTCGCGAGCAACTTCGGTGGCTTCCGCGGGCGACCGATTGCCTGGGCCGACCGGGCTTTCGAGTGACGCTTTGCTGAAATAAGGCGCCGCGGACGGCATCGTATAGAGGCAGGCAGTCTTTCCGCCGCCGCCGCTCTCGCCGAAGATCATCACATTGTTCGGATCGCCGCCGAAGGCAGTGATGTTTTCGTTGACCCATTTTAACGCGGCGACGAGGTCGAGCAGGCCCTGGTTTCCCTGATATTCAGGACCGAGCAACTCACCGAGGTAAAGATATCCGAGCGCCCCCAGACGGTGGTTGGATTCGACCACCACGACATCATGCTGACGCGCAAGATTGGCGCCGTTCTGCCACGGCCTGCTTCCCGACCCGATCGTGAAGCCGCCGCCGTGACTGTAGAACATGACCGGGCGCCGGCGACGGTCCAGGCTCGGAGTCCACACATTCAGGAACAAACAATCTTCCGCCGGTGCCGGTTCGCCGGGAAATCCGGGGGGCTGGATCGCCGGGGCACCATAGCGCGTCGCATCGCGCACCCCGGTCCACGATGGTGGTGGCGGGGCCGTTTTGAAGCGGCGGTTAGGACCTGAAACGCTCCCGCCATAAGGAACGCCCCGAAACACGCAGACGCCGCGCTCCGTCGCACTCTGCAATTGGCCGTGAACGGTTTTGGCAATGGCCGGCCGGTCAGGACGCGCTCCACCGGAGGTTGAGACAAACATTGCGCCGGTCATGGAAATACCGCCACCAAGTACAAGTCGTCGTGACCAGGTCATAGCGTCGGCGTCTCCAAAAGAGCGTCACCGGTCATCCCGGCGTTATGCAGCCAGGCCAATCGCGTTTTCATATTCCATGCCGGGCCATCCATCCCAGGCCCCGGCGCGCATTAGTCAAGGCCTCAAACCGCCGTTGGTCGCTCGGGCTCACTCTCGGGCAATTTCCTTCGACCAACCATCTCATCGATGCTGAGAGAACCGGGACCGGAAACGACCAGGTAGAGAAAGATGAAGCAGAACAGGATTGCTGCTTCCCCCATGTTGATGCCGGGCCAGAAGCTCTGCGAGGCGTGCATCATGAAGTAGGCGACCGCCATCTCACCCGATGCGACGAAGGCCGCAAAGCGGGTGAACAGTCCGATCAGAATTAATCCCCCCGCGACCAGTTCGATTATTCCGCCCGCTAGGAAAAGCGGCGGCAGCGGTCCCGTCATCCCGGGGATCGGCGCCGGAAAGCCAAAGAATTTCATGGTGGCATGCTCGATGAAGAGCAGCGCTGTGATCACCCGAAGGAGTGCAAGCGCGTGACCGGAATAGCTTTGCAAGGTTTTTTGCATGGGTTGCTGCGTCCTGGTGAAAAGGTTGGGTGGGCGGAAAATTTCTTTTGAGCATCAGCAGATGCTGGAGGTTCTGTCAAAGGGATGTGGCAGGCTAGCGAGGTCGCTG
>JBDSZD010000283.1:0-8755 GCA_039925325.1 Sphingomicrobium sp. | reverse complement strand
ACCAGGCCGCGCCCGAAGGCTTGCGCGCCGGGGTTTTTCCGCTCGGCCATGTGCAGGCCGATGTCGTCGAGCTTCACGATGATCGCCACCACGCCATAAACCACGA
The DNA here is from genome assembly GCA_039925325.1 of Sphingomicrobium sp. Taxonomy (GTDB): domain Bacteria; phylum Pseudomonadota; class Alphaproteobacteria; order Sphingomonadales; family Sphingomonadaceae; genus Sphingomicrobium. The sequence goes on along the minus strand of JBDSZD010000283.1, from coordinate 8,649 downwards.
CGGTGATCGCGATGCCGACCGCGGCCAGCGCGAAACCCTGCATCCAGATAGTATTGCCTGCCAGTTCGGCCAGCGCGATCGCCATGATCTCGGCCGAGAGGATGAAATCGGTGCGGATAGCGCCCGCGACCTGGCGCTTCTCCAATTCCTCCGGCGTGTCGGCTTCCATCAGTGATTGTTCGTCGTGATGGTCGCCGGTGACCTTCTCGATAATCTTCTCGGTCGCCTCAAACGCCAGATAGGCGCCGCCGATCATCAGCAGCGGCGTGACCAGGGACGGCGCGAAGGCGACCAGCAGCATCGCCGCGGGAAGCAGGATCAAAAGCTTGTTCTTGAGGCTGCCAAGCGCGATCTTGCCGATGATCGGAAGCTCGCGGTCGGGGGTGAAGCCGGTGACATAATTGGGCGTGACGGCGGTGTCGTCGATGACCACGCCCGCGGCCTTGGTCCCCGCCTTGCCGACCGCGAGGCCGATGTCGTCGACCGAGGTAGCGGCGATCTTGGCGATGGTGGCAATGTCGTCGAGCAGCGCGATGAGACCGGAGGGCATGGGGGGGCGGATAGGAGCAAACGCCGACACTTCCAATACCGTCACCCCGGCCTTGAGCCGGGGTCCACCTGCCTTGCTCAGGTCTGAAAGAAGAAGGTGGATCCCGGCTCAAGGCTGGGATGACGGAGTGGGCTGGACTTGCCTCAGGCGGCTCTATGTCGCACTTGAGCGGCCATGCTGAGCATGGATTTCATCAAGGCCAACCGTGAGACGGTCGAGCGCGCCATCCGCGACAAGAATGTGCAGTTGGACGTTGGCGACTTGCTGACGCTGGATGCCGAAGCGCGCGGGCTCAAGACCGAGATCGACGGGTTGCGGGCCGAGCGAAATGCGATCAGCGCCGGCTTCAAGAGCGCGGCTGCCGAGGAGAAAGCCGAGCTTGGGCGCAAGGCCAAGGAGGCGGGTGCCCGGGCCAGTGAGCTAGAGGGGCAACTTGGCGAGAAGGATCAGGCGCTCAAGGCATTGATGCTCAAGCTCCCGAACATCCCATTTGAAGGCGCCCCGGTTGGCCCGGATGAAAACTCGAACCTTGTCATTCGCACCGAAGGCACGCCGCGCGCCTTCGGGTTCGAACCGCTCGACCATGTCGCGCTGATCGAGAAGAACGATTGGGCGGAGCTTAGCCGCATCGTGCAAGTGTCGGGATCGCGGACCTATTGCCTCAAGGGGCGGCTCGCCTTGCTCGAGACCAAGCTGATGGCCTGGGCGCTGGAGCGGATCGCCGATGCCGGCTTTACGCCGATCACGGTCCCCGCGATCGCGCGCACGCAGGCGTTTCTCAACCAGGGCCAGTTTCCCGGGCATGAGGAGGAGACATACGAGCTGCCCAACGACGATCTGTGGCTCGGGGGCACCGCGGAGGTCGCGCTCACCTCGCTCCATTCGGGCGAGATCATCGAGGCCGACAAATTGCCGGTGCTGTACGCCGGTTTCTCACCCTGCTTTCGGCGCGAGGCGGGCAGCGCCGGGCGCGACGTGCGCGGGTTGCTGCGAGTCCACCAGTTCGTGAAGGTCGAGCAATATGTGATCTGCGAGGCGGACGAGGCGCAGTCGGCGGGTTGGCACGCGCGGCTGCTGGAACTGGCCGAGAGCCTGCTGGCCGCGCTCGAAATCCCCTATCAGGTGATCGAGACCTCGACCGGCGACATGGGGCTCGGCAAATATCGCATGAACGATATCGAAAGCTGGGTGCCGTCGTTGGGTAAATATCGCGAGACGCACAGTTGTTCGACGCTGCACGACTGGCAGGCGCGGCGTGCCAACATCCGCTATCGCGGCGCGGACGGCAAAGTGCGGTTCGCGCACACGCTCAACAATACCGCGCTGGCTTCCCCTAGAATCCTCGTGCCTTTGCTCGAAAACCACCAGACGGAGGACGGGCGGGTGCTGCTACCCAAGGCGTTGCAGCAACTGATGGGCGGCGAGTACCTGTGATTCCATGAAGTTCGAGGGCGATGACCGGCCGCCGCCGGGATGGCGCAGGCTTGCAGAGCTGATTTGGCTCGCGCCGCGCGTGCTGCGCGGGTTCGGAAGTGTCGGGCCGCATGGACCGGAGGACGGGCCTCCGGCGCTCGTGCTCCCCGGGTTCATGGCCGGCGATCGTACCTGCATGCAGCTTCGCCGCTCGCTCGCACAAGCGGGCTGGCGCGTGCATCCGTGGCGCCTCGGCCTCAACAAGGGCGTGCAACCGGACATGTTGCGCAGGCTCGAGGCCTGCCTCGATCGCATGAGCGCGAAGGAACCGGTGCTGCTGGTCGGGTGGAGCCTTGGGGGGATCTACGCACGCGAGCTGGCGCGCCATGCTCCCGACCGGGTGCGGGCGGTGGTGACGCTTGGAGCGCCATTTTCGGGTGACCCTCGCCAGAATAATGTTTGGCGGCTGTATGAGAAAGTGGCCGGTCACAAGGTCGATAACCCGCCCATTCCCCGCTTTGCCGACAAGCCGCCGGTGCCGAGTCTTGCGATCTGGTCGAGGCGCGACGGGATTATTGCTCCGCGCGCGGCCCGCGGGCTGGACAGTGAGCGCGATAAAGCGGTCGATATCGGCTGCAGCCACATGGCGTTCGGCGTTTCCGCCAAGGCCGGGCGCGATGTGGTGCGCGAGATCAAGATTTTCCTGAGCGAGATCGACCGCCAAGTTCCTGAGCATGAGACAACGGACCGTTCAGGCCGTGGAAATGGCGCATTTCCTAATTAACACAGCATCATGAAAAGCATTTTGACCGGACTCGCCCTCGTCGGCGCGGCCTCGGCAGCCTCGGCTGCCTCGCCAATCGAAGGCCACTGGACCAATCCCAAGGGTAGCGTCGTGGTTAGCGTCGCGCCTTGCGGACCGGCCTATTGCGGCACGGTCGTGCAGGCGTCCGCCAAGGCCAAGGCCAATGCGCGCAAGGGCGGGACGGCGAACCTTGTCGGCAGGCAGATCCTGACCGGGCTCAAGCCGACCGGGCCTGGCCGCTACAAAGGCAAAGCCTTCGTCCCGAAGCGCAACCTCTACGCTTCGGCGACGGTGCGGCAGATCAACCCCAATATGATGGAAATCGAAGGCTGCGCGATGCTGGGCCTGATCTGCGACGAGCAGCGCTGGACGCGGGTGCGTTAGGTTAGCAGTTCGCCGCCGAACTCGCCCGCCAGCACTGCGGCCTGCATTGCGGCCATGTCGTCGGCCCAATAGCGATCCGCCGTGAAGTGCGTACTCAGCGCACGCACCTTGCCGTGGACCTCCTGCAGCTTCGCGCTCGTCTTCAGCGGCGCGTGATAGTCGATCCCTTCCGCTGCCGCGATCAGTTCGATCCCGATGATTCCGGCCGCATTGCGGGCGATTTGCCCGGCCTTGCGCGCTGCAATCGGCGCCATCGAGACATGATCCTCCTGCCCCGCGGAGGTCGGGATCGAATCGACGCTGGCCGGGAAGGCGAGGCTCTTGTTCTCGCTGACCAGCGCCGCCGCGGTGACTTGCGGGATCATCAGGCCTGAGTTCACCCCGCTGTCCTCGGTCAGGAAGGGCGGAAGGCCGCTCATGTTGGGATCGACGAGCACGCTGGTGCGGCGCTCGGACAGGCTGCCGACCTCGCACATGGCCATGCTGATGATGTCGGCGGCGAAAGCGACCGGCTGGGCATGAAAATTGCCGCCGGAGATAGCCTCGTCCGTGTCCGGAAAGACGATCGGATTGTCGGTCACCGCGGCCGCTTCGATCACCAGCGTCCGTGCTGCATTGACCAGCAGGTCGAGGGCCGCGCCCATCACCTGCGGCTGGCAGCGAAAACTGTACGGGTCCTGCACCTTGCCGCAGCGCCCGTGGCTGACGAGGATTTCGCTGCCATCGAGAAAAGCCGCGATTTCGGCGGCGACCCGAATTTGACCCGGCTGACCGCGCACCTCGGAAATGCGCGGGTCGAACGGCTTGGCCGAACCCTTGAGCGCATCGACCGACATCGCCCCGGCGGCGAGCGCGGCAGCGAACACGCGTTCACCGGTGAAGAGCGCGTCGAGTGCAAGCGCGGTGCTCATCTGGGTGCCGTTGATGAGCGCGAGGCCTTCCTTGGGGCCGAGTTGTAGCGGTTGCATGTCCAGCCGCTGGAGCGCGTCACTGGCAGGCATGATTGCTCCGGCGACATCGATCCGGCCGTATCCCATCAGCGCCGCGACCAGATGCGCCAGCGGAGCAAGGTCGCCGGATGCGCCGACGCTACCCTGGCTCGGGATCAGCGGCATTGCGTCGCGGTCGAGCAACGCCTGGAGCGCTTCGATCACCAGCAGGCGAACCCCCGAATAACCGCGCCCGAGGCCGAGCAGTTTGAGGATGATCATCAGCCGCGTGACATGGCGCGGGAGCGGATCGCCGATGCCGGCGCTGTGGGACAGGATCAGATTGGTCTGGAGCTCGGCGAGGCGATCGTCGGGGATGCGCGTATTGGCGAGCAGGCCGAAGCCGGTGTTGACGCCGTAAACGGTATCGCCCGATGCGACGATGCGATCGACTGAGGCAGCGGAGGCGGCGATGCGGGAGAGGCTGGCGTTGTCGAGCCTGGCGGGCGCGCCAGCCCAAAGCTGGCGAAGGGTGGCGAGCTCGATGTTGGTCGGATCGAGGGTCATGGTCATGGCCCCACGTCTAGGAGAGTTGCGCAGGGAGGAATAGCGGCTAGACGATTGAAGCCGGATCGGCTCACGAAGGGTAGATTATGCGCGTTCCAATGATCAGCGTGTTGATAATTGGCTATGCCCTGTCGGGTTGCAGCGAAAGAGCAGCGATTTCCGGTTCAGGTGCTTCAAAAAGCCAGGGGCGCTATGCCGGGATCGGGACCTACCCAACTGGAAGGCTTTGGGAGCAGGCGGCACAGGCAGCAGCTCCGGCAGACGCAGCAATGGCAAAGCTGGAAGATGACGAGAATGTCATCGTCGTCATAGATAGTCAGACGGGCGAAGTTCGCCAGTGCGGCGATCACAGCGGGTTTTGCGTGACGATGACCCCGTGGGCTGCCCAAGGACCGCGAACTGCTGCACCCGTAAAGCTGAAGAAGCACGCTGCAGATCTCGACGCCGAGGATCAGGCGAAAGCCGAAGGATCGGACTCGGCAGTCAACGCGGCGGCGCCAGCTCAATAACTCCTTGTTCCCCGGCGGAGGCCGGGGTCCAGGGCGGCGTCACACGCCGCTTATCGCGGCGCCTGGGCCCCGGCCTTCGCCGGGGAACTAGGGGAGCATTGGCAGGTCGCGCCGCCCGCTAGGATTGGAAAGCGGACGCTAGTGCGCGTGATCGGTATTCATGCCAATGCCGCCGCAGCGAGCAAAGGCGGGTCAGTCTGCCGCCGACTCTTGAGGCGCCGCGCGATTGCCGAGAACGTAGCCGGCGATGCCGCTGAGCAGCGCGATCACGGCCTCGCCGGCAATGACTTGCAGCAGACCAAGCAGTGAAGCGGCCAAGACTATCATGATGATGGTCGCCAACTTGGGCACGTCCGTTTGCTGCAGGATGCTGGCAATGCTCGCGCCGGAGAAGTTACCTTTCCAGAACATGGTGATGTAAACGACGGAAGCACCTGCGATCACGATACCAAAACCTATCAGCATCATCTGTGCAAGCTTGAGGATAAAGTCCAACAGCTCTGGTGTGACTCCATTTGGCATCGTCAGTCTCCTCCGCTTTAATGGCGGATATCTGATTGCTCCTGAAGTCACCAACGGTTTTACAGCGCCCGCTCCGATCAGTTTCGGCGCAACTGGGAACTACAGAGCCATGGGAAGATCGAGATTTTGCTCCCGCGCGCAATCCAGCGCCTCCTCATACCCCGCGTCAGCGTGGCGCATCACCCCGGTGGCGGGATCATTCCACAGCACCCGTTCCAACCTCCGTGCGGCATCGTCCGTGCCGTCGGCGACGATCACCATTCCGGCGTGCTGGGAATAGCCCATGCCGACTCCGCCGCCGTGGTGGAGGGAGACCCAGGTTGCGCCGCTCGCGGTGTTGAGCAAGGCGTTGAGCAAGGGCCAGTCGCTGACGGCGTCGCTGCCGTCGAGCATCGCCTCGGTCTCGCGGTTGGGGGAGGCGACGCTGCCGCTGTCGAGGTGGTCGCGGCCGATGACGATGGGGGCGGAGACCTCGCCGTTGCGCACCATCTCGTTGAACGCCAGACCGAGGCGGTGGCGCTGGCCGAGGCCGACCCAGCAGATACGCGCTGGCAGGCCTTGGAACGCGATCCGTTCGCGCGCCATGTCGAGCCAGCGGTGGAGGTGCGGATCGTCGGGGATCAGCTCCTTCACCCGCTGGTCGGTCTTGTAGATATCCTCCGGATCGCCCGACAACGCGACCCAGCGGAACGGGCCGATGCCGCGGCAGAACAGCGGGCGGACGTAGGCCGGGACAAAGCCGGGAAAATCGAAGGCACGCGCAACGCCGGTATCGAGCGCTTCCTGGCGGATGTTGTTGCCATAATCGAAGGTGGGGATGCCCTGCTGGTGGAAGGCGAGCATCGCTTCGACATGGACAGCCATCGATTGGCGCGCGGCGGTGGCAACCACGACCGGATCGCGTTCGCGCATCTCCTGCCATTTGGCGACGCTCCATCCTGCCGGGCAATAGCCGTTGGCGGGGTCGTGCGCCGAAGTCTGGTCGGTGACCGCATCGGGACGGATGCCGCGCGCGAGCATTTCGGGCAGAATCTCGGCCGCGTTGCCGAGCAGTCCGACACTGGTCGGCTGGGTGGCGGCGGCGAGGATGGCGAGCGCCTCGTCGATGCTGGTCGCACGGTTGTCGAGGTAGCGGGTGGCAAGCCGTTTCTCGATGCTGCTTTCCTGCACCTCAATCGCAATACAATGCGCGCCGGCCATGACCGCGGCCAGCGGCTGTGCGCCGCCCATTCCGCCGAGGCCTGCCGTGAGGATCCATTTGCCACGCAAGTCGCCGCCATAATGCTGGCGGCCCATTTCGGCGAAGGTCTCGAATGTGCCTTGGACGATGCCCTGGGTGCCGATGTAGATCCAGCTGCCGGCGGTCATCTGGCCGTACATCATCAGGCCTTTGCGGTCTAAATCGTTGAACACCTCCCAATTCGCCCATTTTGGCACGAGGTTGGAGTTGGCGATGAGCACGCGGGGGGCGTCGGGATGGGTGCGGAAGACGCCGACCGGCTTGCCCGATTGCACCAGCAGGGTTTCGTCTTGCTCGAGCCGCTCAAGCGTCTCGACGATCTTGTCGAAGCATTCCCAGTTGCGCGCCGCGCGGCCGATGCCACCATAGACGACGAGGTTCTGCGGGTCCTCCGCGACCTCCTCATCGAGGTTGTTCATCAGCATCCGCACGGCGGCTTCCGTGCTCCAATGCTTTGCCACGATCGCGCTTCCACGGCGGGCGCGGATTCGGCGGCTGTTGTCGCGGCGGTCGGTCATGCTCGCCTGGCTTGGCGGCCGGAGCGGCGCGACCCAAGCCAGCCGTCGAGGCAGACCAATGCACAACCCGCAAGGATGAACGCCAATGCCATTCCACCGGCGTTGAGCGCGGTGTGCAGCCAGCCGAGCTGGCCGACGTCCATGAAGGGGTAAGGGTAGCGGCCGTCATAAAGACCGCGGACGAGCGCATAAGCGAAGTAGGCGAGCGGATAGGCGCTCCACCATAAAGGCGCAGTGCGTTTCAGGCGCGCTTTGGGTGCGAACAGAAGCCACCAAAGCGCGGCCAGGACCGGGGAGACTTTGTGCAAAAGAATGTCGGCCAGCAGCGCAGCGCCGGTCAAATGATACAGCCCCTGCAACAAGGTCGCGTAGACAACGCCCACCAGCAGGATCGCGAGCGTCAGTCCGCCGAGGATTTGCGGCGACACGGGGCGGCCCACAGCCTCGCGCGTCATTACGACAGCGATCAGGAGATTCGTGATGATTGTAAAGAAGCGCGCAAGCACCCAAAGCGTGGCGCCGACGTCGTGAAGGTTCGCGTAACTCGCTGAAAACTGGATCGCGAGGCCGGCCCAGCAGACGATCGCGACCAAGGCTGCGGCCGCCCTACGCATCGACCCCCCCGAAGATGCGCCGCTCGGGACCAGGCAGTCCGATCCAATAGCCAAGTTCCGCCAAACTCTCGACGCGCCAGACGCACAGGTCAGCCGCCTTGCCGGGTGCGAGCGTGCCGAGTTGGTGCTCGAGACCGAGCGCGCGCGCGGCAATGCCTGTCATCCCGAGCAGCGCTTCTTCCGGAGTCAGGCCGAACAGGGTGCACGCTAGGTTCAGAGCGAGCGTGGGCGACAGCAAAGGCGAGGTGCCGGGGTTGCAATCGGTCGCGACCGCCATCGGCACGCCATAGCTGCGAAACAGATCGACGGGCGGCTTGCGCGTTTCCTGCAGCGCATAGAAAGCGCCCGGCAGCAGCACGGCCACGGTCCCGGCTTCTGCCATGGCCGCCACCCCCTCCTCGTCCACATGTTCGAGGTGGTCGGCGGACAGTGCATTGTAGCGTGCCGCCAGCCGCGCACCGCCGCGATTGCTGAGCTGTTCCGCGTGAAGTTTGACGCGCAGGCCATGATTTTCGGCAGCGGCAAAGAGCGCCTCGATCTCGTGCGGGAGAAATCCGATTCCTTCGCAAAATCCGTCGACACTGGTCGCGAGTCCGGC
>JBDSZD010000282.1:0-6654 GCA_039925325.1 Sphingomicrobium sp. | reverse complement strand
TGCTCGGCAAGAAGACCGGCACCACCAGCCTGACTTTGTACGATAGCCGCAACATGCTGATCGCGGTGGTCGATGTGGTGGTCGGGCCGGACGTGATCACGCTCCGCCGCCAATTGTCGGAAACCATTCCGGGCAGTGAGATCGGCGCGCGCATTTCCAACGACGCGATCGTGCTGGAGGGCATCGTCCCCAACGGCCCCACCGCCGACCGCGCGGTGCAGCTGGCGGAAACCTATGCCCCCGGCAAGGTCGTCAACATGCTGGCGATCGGATCGTCGCAGCAAGTGATGCTGGAGGTGCGGTTTTCCGAAGTGAAGCGCTCGGCGCTGAAACAGATCGGGATTGGCGGCTTCTTAAGCGGAACTGGCGGCAACGGCTTCCAGGGCGCGATCGGCGGCGGTGCGAGCATATCCGGCAACGGTCCTCCCCGACTTGGCTCGATCACCGACAGCTTCGGAATCCTGAGCCGCGGGTTCAACATCCTCGGCCTTGGCGTTGACGCGACCCTCGATGCACTTGAGCGTAAGGGCGCGATCACAACGCTCGCAGAACCCACTTTGGTTGCGCTGTCGGGCGAAACTGCAAGTTTCCTCGCCGGCGGCGAGTTTCCCGTGCCCGTTTCGCAAGGCAGCGGCGGCGGTGGCGGCGGGACCGGCGGCGGTGGCCAGACCCTCACCGTTGAGTGGAAACCATTCGGCGTCAGCCTGGCATTCACGCCCACCGTGCTAGCGGACGGCGTGATCAACCTCGTAGTCACGCCCGAAGTGAGCTCGATCGACCCGACGGCGTCCATCGTCATCAACGGTCTCACCATTCCCGGCATCCAGACCCGACGCGCCAAGAGCGTCGTCGAACTTCGCGACGGCGAATCCTTCGCGCTGGCCGGCCTGCTCCGCCGCGATTTCCAGGATACGGTTCGTCAATTTCCTGTGCTCGGTAGTATCCCGATCATCGGTACCTTGTTCCGTTCGACTGGCTTCCAGAAGGAAGAGACCGAGCTGGTCATCATCGTCACCCCGCGGCTGGTTCGTCCGGCGCGTGCAGGTACGCTCAAGGCCCCGACCGATCGCGTCGGGCCGCCTAACGAGGCCGATCTGTTCCTGCTTGGGCGCACCGACACCGGCGTTCCGCTGCCGCAGCCGTTCAACCAGAACGTGCCGGTGGCCGTGCCCGCTCCGCCTCCGCCGCCACCCGCCGGCACCGCCGCCGGTGGCATGGCGAAGGCCAAGCCCGTCGGCTTCGAAAAGGACTATGGCCATGTTCTCTAGGCGTCGCCTCAGCATATTTGCCGCTACGATTGCGCTTGCAGGGTGCAACACCACCTACAAGGACATCGGCTCACCGGATCCGGCCTTCGGGGAATCGGTAAAATATAATGCCGCCGTGCACATCATCGACCCCGATCCGGTCTATACCGCCGAGGGCGCGCAACCGGGCGACAACGGCGATCGCGGTGCACAAGCCGTTCGCCGCTATCGCACCGGCCAGGTCAAGCAGCCCGAGGTCGAGACGACCACGAGCGGCGGCGGCGGCTCGCGCTGAGGATGATGGACCATGCGCCGAACGACAGGACGACTAGCACGCGACACTAAGGGCGCGGTTGCGCCGACCGTGGGGCTATCCCTGTTCGCGCTCATCGCCGCCGGCGGTCTGGCGTTCGATTATGCACAAATGGCAAGCCTCGACACCGAATTGCAGCAAGCGGCAGATCAGGCGGCCCTAGCCGCTGCAACTCAACTCGACGGACAGACGAACGCTCGCGCACGCGGCACCGCCGCCGCGCATCAACTTGTGTCCAACCTCGCCCTGTTTGCGAATCGAGGGCAGACGCGTACCCTCAACGCAAACACTGACTTCACCGTAACTTTTTGCAGCGCTTACGACGATGACTTATCCAACGCGTTCCCGGAAGTCGCGACGGCACCAACCGGCTGCACGCTGGCAACGGGAGATGCCGATGCCAAGATCGCGGTCGTTACTATGGCCGGACGAACCGCGCATTTTGCCCTTACTCCGATCGTCGGCGCACTCAACAGCGGGAACCTGACAGCACAGGCCGCGGCCCACGTCGGTTCCGCAATCTGCAAAGTCCCCCCGGTCATGATCTGCAATCCCGACGAGCCCGTCGGCAACACCAACGAATTGCTCGACTTCAACCCGGCTCGTGGGACTGGTCTTCGCTTGGTCACGGGCAACGCGACAGTGCCTGGCAACTTCGGCTGGCTCGAAGCTGGTCTGGGTAACGGGACGCAGGCGCTTGCAGGCGAACTTGGCTACAACACGCCGCAGGGTCCGTGCCAGGCGATCACCGGGGTATCGACCAAGACGGGCATGGATACCGCTGTTCTCAACGCCTACAACACGCGCTTCGATGTTTATGCGAACGGCAATACGACTTGCCCCAGCCAGGGTGGCGGAATCTGCTCGCCATCGGTTAACACTCGCAAGGACCTGACTTGTGAGGAAAAGAATGGTGCCTGCAAAAACGATACGTGGAACCCGGTTACTTACGATCCGCCTTTTGTAGGGGGTGTCGCGCAAACCTTGGGTTCGGCGGCGACTCCGGTGTACCCGGCCATCATGGGCTATCCGCACGACCTGTGCCACTCAGGGCGTCAGAGCCAGCACACTTGCGGTATCAAAGGGTCCGCGGTGTGGGACGCCAACGCCTATTTCCAGGTGAATTACGGGTGGGACGAGGCAACGTGGAGATCGTCTAACAAGTTCAAGATGGCGACGGGAATTCCTGCGCGCTGGGACGTTTATCAATGGGAAATTGCCAATCCAAACTTCAGTGGCAAGGGGATCAATAACCCTCAAAACGCGGGGTCCGGACAATTCGCCTTTGCGCGTCCCGCGACAGGTCGTGCAGGCGTTGCTCAAGGCACAAGTCAACCGGACCGCCGCACAATCGCAGTCGCAACACTGAATTGCCGGGCTCTGGAGGTGAAAGGGAAAACGACCAACGTTCCAGTTTCCGGATGGCTCAAGGTCTTCCTCGTTGAACCCGCGATAAAACGCGGCACCGGGTCTGATCTTTACGCCGACACCAAGGACATTTATGTCGAGTTTGTCGAAAAGTCGCAGGTTCAGGACGACGATTTCTCCGAGGTCGTCCGTCGCGACGTTCCTTATTTGATCAAATGATCGCCCGGACTGCCTTGATTTTGGACCGACGCGGGTCTGCGGCGGCGGAAATGGCGTTGGTCATCCCGCTGCTGCTCGCGATCATGCTCGGATCGATGGAAATCGGCAATTACTTCTACAATCAGCATACCTTGGTGAAATCGGTGCGTGACGCGGCCCGCTTCGCTGCACGCCAGCGCATGGTGAACTACACAACCTGCACCGGGCCGGTCACGGCTGTTGAGGCGGATACCAAGACGGTTGCCCGCAAGGGCCACCTCGATTCAACTGCGAACGACCTGCTCCCCAATTGGGACAGCGCGACCTTTGCGGTTACCATGTCTTGCAAACCCAATCTCACCGACACCACTTCCGGAAATAGTCTTGTTCTCGGCGGCATTTACGCCAACGCAACCGGCGGAGCCCCGTCGGTTGTGGTGTCCGCAAGCCTCACTTATCGTCCGTTGCTGAGTGGGGCGTTTGGGTTTTCAGGTTCTGGGATTGCGTTGAATGCAACGCAACAGGCAGCGGTGATGGGGCTATGAGGGCGACCCTTCTTCACAATCGCGACGGTGCAAGCGCGGCTGAGTTCGCAATGGTTCTTCCCTTGCTGCTTTTATTCATTTTCGGGATTATCGACGCCGGGCGATTTCTTTGGGAATTTAACCGCGCAGAAAAGGCCACTCAAGTCGGTGCGCGGGTCGCCATAGTAACCGATGCCATCCCGGGTGGATTGGCGGCCGCCGATTATATCGGCGTATCCGGCCTCACCCAGGGGGATATCATCCCTGCCTCCGCGCTCGGGAAGATGACATGTTCTCGAACTGCCTGCTCTTGCACGGGCACCTGTCCCGCCACAGGCACAATCAACACTGCCGCCTTCGACGAAATCGCTCGCCGGATGCGCCAGATGAAGCCTGAAATTGCGAATGCCAATATTCAGATTGAATACCGTGGATCTGGATTAGGATATGCCGGTGATCCGAACGGAATGGACATTTCACCAATCGTAACGGTTCGGCTGGTATCGACTCCTACTCAGACGGCGCTGAAGTTTACGCCGATAACAACAAAATTCCTTGGGGGGATCAGTTTTAACATGCCCGAGTTCGCAGCGTCTTTGACGGCTGAGGATTCGAGTGGATCACAATCGAACTAGGCTGAAGACATAATGACCGCGATGACCCCCAATGAAACGAGCAAGAGCTGGCGTCAGCCGGCGCGGCTTGCGCCTGTGCAGCTGTATTTGTGCGATCACCATACCGACTCCACCGCCTTCGTCGGGGCCCGTATCGCGGGTTTCCAGATCGAAGTGGCGCATGTCGAACCGCATGCCGCGATCGACCCCCATCATCTGACGCCCCTCGCCGCGGCGGTGGTCGAAGTGGCGCAAGACGATCCGCGCTCGATCGCGCGCTTCCAGGCGCTCGCCAGCGCGAGCGAGACCCCGCTGATCGCCGCGGCGTTCAACCCGCCGCTGGCGCTGGTTCGAACGCTGGTGCGCGCGGGCGCTCACGACGTCGTTCCGCTGCCGCTGGACTTGAAGGACCTTGAAGCTTCGCTCGCTCCGATCCGCGACCGGTTGCAGGCCGGCCAGACGAGTGTCGGCGCGGCCACTGGCAAGCTGGTCAGCATCGTCAAGAGCGCGGGCGGCGCGGGCGCGACATCGCTGCTCGGCCAGATGGCCATCGAAAGCGCGCGCAAGGGTATCGGCGGCAAGGAAGTATGCCTGATCGACCTTGACGTGCAATTCGGCGACGCAGCCTTCCAGCTTGGTCTGCAACCCAACCTTTCGCTTGCGGACCTTCTCGACGCTGGATCCAGGCTGGACGGCGAAATGCTGCGAACCACCGCGGCGACGCACTCAAGCGGGCTCAAGGTGATTGCAGCGCCACCAACGATGATGCCGCTGGAAGCGCTGTCGAGTGACCAAGTGCTGGAGATCGTGGAGCAGGCGACCCGCGAATTCGGGCTGGTCTATGTCGATTTGCCGGCGAACTGGACGAACTGGTCGCTGTCCCTGCTTGCGCGCTCGGATATCGTGCTGCTGGTGACCGAAATCAGTGTCACCGGCCTCAACCGCGCCCGCCGGCAGATCGAATTGATCCAGACCCAGGATCTTGGCGACCTTGAGTTCCGCGTGGTCGCCAACCGGTTCGAGAAGGGCGTGCTCAAGCAGATTCGCCCGGCCGACATTCGTCAGGCTTTGGGCCGCGACGTCGCCTTCACAATCGCCAACGATCCGCAGGTGATGAGCACGGCAATCGACCGCGGCGTTCCGATCGACGAAATCAAGCGCCGCAGCGCGATCGGCAAGGATATCGCGGCCCTGACTATCGGCGTCGCCAAGGCCGTGGGCCTGGAACGCTGATATGTGGCAGATCCGCAAGTCCAACCGCGCAGCCGCCGAGCCGGCTCCCGATCTTGATACGCCGGAAATGCGCGAGGAGGATCGCCGGCTCCTGACCGTTGGCGATGCGGGCGCGTTTGCGCAACGCGACGTCCATACTGAACTCAAAGTTCAGCTGCACCAGCATCTGCTCGACCTGATCAACCTCCCCGCGCTCGAACAGATGTCTCGCGAACAGATCCAGGACGAAGTCGGCGATATCATCCTCGACGAGCTGGGCAAAAGGAACCAGGCGCTCAATCAGATCGAGCGCAAGAAACTGGTCGGCGACGTTCTCGACGAACTGCTCGGTCTCGGTCCGCTCGAGCCTCTGCTTAAAGACACCACGATCACCGACATTCTGGTCAACGGCCACGACAATGTGTTCGTTGAGCGCTACGGCATTCTCGAGCCGAGCCCGGTCCGCTTCAAGGATGAGAAGCACCTCATCCGTATCATCCAGAAGATCGTTTCCGCCGTCGGCCGCCGGATCGATGAATCCGCGCCGATGGTCGATGCCCGACTTGCCGACGGGAGCCGCGTCAATGCGGTCGTACCGCCGCTCGCCATCGACGGGTCGTTGCTCTCCATTCGTAAATTCGCACGCGTCCCAATCAGCATGGCGCGCCTGACCGAGATCGGCAGCGTTCCCGCAACCGTTGCCGAAGTGCTCAGGGCGGTGGTCGCGAGCCGGCGCAATGTCCTCATCTCGGGCGGAACCGGCTCAGGCAAGACGACCATGCTTAACGCAATGTCCGCCTTCATCGACGAACGCGAACGCATCGTCACGATCGAAGATTCGGCCGAGCTCCAGCTTCAGCAGCGCCACGTCGTGCGGCTGGAAACGCGTCCCGCCAACATTGAAGGCAAGGGCGAAATCGGTCAGCGCGAGCTGGTCAAGAACTCGCTTCGTATGCGCCCGGACCGGATCATCGTCGGCGAAGTGCGCGCCGGCGAGGCGTTCGACATGCTGCAGGCGATGAACACCGGCCACGAAGGTTCGATGACGACTGTTCACGCGAATAATCCGCGCGATGCGCTTTCCCGCGTCGAACAAATGATCGGGATGAGCGGGATCGACATTTCGGCCCGGTCGTCCCGCGCGCAGATTGCGTCGGCGATCAACATTGTCATCCAGG
>JBDSZD010000281.1:0-3772 GCA_039925325.1 Sphingomicrobium sp. | reverse complement strand
TAGGTGCGGCGGCGCTCGTCCTGGATGTTCAACCGACCGCCGGTCCAGCCGAAGTTCGCCGGATTGTTCAGGTCGACATTGGTCTGGATGGACGGAATCGGTCCGACCGTGTTGTCATAGTCCACCGTTACGCCGGTGTTGATCAACGTGCTCGGCATGACCGTCGGCGATTCCCGGTGGAACTGGCTGCGCGTGTAATTGGCGTTGAGGTCGAGCTTCAGCGTGTCGCTGAACGCATAATCCACGCCGGGGTTGATCCCGAAGTAGCGAAGATGCTCGCGATAGGGGCGGAATTCCAGGAACCATTGGGCGTTATAATATGTGCCGGTGTCGACCACGCACCCTGCCGTGCAATCGGTCCGGTCGTAGGTAACGTTGACCGGAATGACGGCGCCGTTGCGGCCCACCCAGGTCATCGCTTCACGCGTCATGACGTTCTGCTTCTTGCCGTACATCGAATCGATGTAGGCGTGCAGCTTCTCGCCCTTGTATTCGACCGCGAGGATCGCGTTGGATCGCTCCTTCGTCCCATATTCCGCCATGTAGCGACCGAGACGCGGGGTGATCCCATTGTCGATCTGGGTGAGACTTGCGCCCGGATTGTGCGCGAGCAGGAAATCCTGATTGATCTGAGTGCCGGCTGTAACGCCGGGAATGCCGGCATTGGTCGGCACGGTTCCGGGGATGGTCCAGTTCCCGCCGCCGGTGAGGTTGCAGGCGCTCGCGCCGCCGCGGCATTGCGCCGCGAGGATTTGTGCGGGCGTCGCCCCATTGGCCGGTGGGATCGTCAGGTTCGGGTTGGTCCATCCGATGGTTTCAAAGCCGGTCGAGTTGATCTTGCTCTTCACTCTGGCGACGCCGGCGAGGATTCCGAAGTCGCCCATGGTGTGGCTTGCAAGTAATGACCCGCGATGGCCCCATCGGTCGGCATTGCTGTTCTTGGTGCCCTGCAGCGAATAAACGACATGGGTGCCGCGATTGTCGAACGGGCGCGCGCTGCGCATGTCGACGACGCCTGCCGCCCCGCCTTCGAGCATTGCCGCGGTCGGCGATTTGCTGACCGTCAGCCTGGTGAACAACTCGGTCGGGAAGATGTCGAGATCGACTTCGCGGTTGGTGCCCTGATCGTCAGTGCGGCCGGTGGAACCGACCATGATCGGGGCATTGTTCATGGTCACGCGAGTGAAATTGGTACCCAGGCCGCGGATCGAAACGCGCAGCCCTTCGCCCGTCACTTCGCGAGAAATCGTGATACCGGGAATGCGGTTGAAGGATTCGGCGATGTTCGTGTCCGGGAACTTGCCCATGTCCTCGGCGAAAATGGAATCGGTGAAGCCAACCGAATCGCGCTTGGCGTTGGTCGAGCTCTGCAGGCTCTTGCGATAGCCGGTCACGACGACCGCCTGCTCGCCGTCGGTGGGCTTGTTGTCGTCCGCGGACTGGGTCTGCTGATCGGGGGTCTGAACCTGGTCAGTTGCGGTGACTGCCGGGGCAGCGGTGTCACCATTCGTATTGGCCTGCGCAAAGGCGGGCTGGGCGCCCATGAACAACGGAACCGCCGCCGACGCCAGCAGCATTGCGCGCCTCGCTTGGTACATCTTCGACATCGCATCTCTCCCCTGTTGCGGTTGCCGACGATACCCCCGCCGACCTCGTACACGGTTAGTGGTAAGCGCCACTTTGGAGACAAGTCAATGAAAAGGTAAGACAAGTGGTAAGACCACTTGCGCTGGGGCGGCTTTGCAGCCAAAAGCGATCAGGGAGGGGCCCTTGACCGGTGCACGAAACGACAAGGCCAGGCTGTACCACGGCGTGGTTGAATATCTGCAGCAAGCGATTGAATCAGGGACCTTCCCCGTCGGCGGACGATTGCCGTCCGAGCGGGAATTGGCGGACCAGTTAAAGGTCAGCCGCCCGGTGGTCCGGGAGGCGATCATCGTCCTGCAGAGCCGCGGACTCGTGCAAATCCGGCACGGTGCGGGCGTTTTCGTCCTTCCCAAGCCCGACAGAGTCGACAGCGGCATCGATATGGATGTCGGACCATTTGAGGTGCTCGAAGCCCGCCGCTTGCTGGAGGGCGAGATTGCCGCCCTCGCCGCCCAGTCGATCAGTTCGGCGCAAATTGCGGAGCTGGAACGGATCGTCACCCGCATCGGCGACTTGCGGCTGAGCCTGCCGGCGCGCGAGCAGGCGGACCGCGCCTTCCATGTCGCCCTTGCACGGTCGGCGGACAACGACGTGCTGGTAAGCATCGTCGAGACATTGTGGGACATGCGCTTCCGCTCCCCCCTGTGCGAATATTATTTTCGGCGCGCGCGGGAGTCCGGGAGCCTTCCGCCCGAGGACGAACATCAACTGGTTGTGGATGCGCTCAAGGCTCGCGACGGAGATGCTGCCCGCCGCCTGATGCGCGATCATCTGACCAGCGCGACGCGCGATCTCTTGCGCGCGACCGAAGAGGATGCGCGCGACCGGGCACGCCTAAAAGTTGAGGAACGGCGGCTCGACTTTGCCCGCCGCGCCGGCCTCAACGTGGACGGACGCTAGGAAGCGAGTTGCTGGCGTTCCGCGGCATGCTCCCGTAAGGGGCCGGCCGGGAGCGACAGCGATGCAATTCCTCAAGACCTTGTTCTGGATGGCGGTGGCGGTGATCGTCGCCTTGTTCGCCTGGGTGAATTGGAACCCGGTGACGCTCAACTTGTGGGGCAATTTGCAGGCAGATGTGAAGATACCCGTCCTTTTGGCCGTCGCCTTCGCGCTCGGCTTCATTCCCCCATTCGTGATTTTGCGCGGCCGCTTGTGGTCGGCGCAGCGGCGTATCGAGGCACTTGAGCGAAGCCATTCGCCCGCGTCGTTTGCGGGGCAGGCATCGCCATCTTCGGACGTGCGACCATCGTGAGTCCGGTGTTCGTGGCGATCGACACCCGCGATCCGCTGCGCGCGCGGACGATCGCGCACGCGGTCAACGAGCACGCCGGGGGACTGAAGCTCGGGCTCGAATATTTTTCGGCCAACGGGCCTGCGGGGGTCGACGAACTTGCCAAGCTCGGACTCCCGATCTTTCTCGACCTCAAATTGCACGATATTCCGCACACCGTCGGGAAAGCGGTCGAGGCGCTGGCCGCGCTCGCCCCGGCGGTCCTGACCGTCCATGCTGCGGGCGGCCGCGCCATGCTCGAAGCTGCCAAGGCAGCAGCGTCCCCGGACACCAAAATCATCGCGGTCACTGTCCTGACCAGCCTCGACGAGCAGGATTTGGCGACATGCGGCGTCGGCGGCTCCCCCGGCGATCAGGTCCGCCGCCTCGCGAGACTGGCGCAGGAGGCCGGGGTCGATGGCATCGTCTGCTCCGGAGCCGAAGTCGCCGCCGCCCGAGCAGGTTGGCCGAGCGGCTATTTCGTGGTGCCGGGGGTACGCCCCGCCGGCTCCGTGACCGGCGACCAAAAGCGTATCGTAACCCCGCGCCAGGCGCTCGACGATGGCGCCTCGATGCTGGTGATCGGCCGCCCAATCACCGACGCGTCGGATCCGGCTCAAGCGATCCGAGCGATCGCCGCCGAGCTTCGTCAGACTGAAATAAAGGTTAGACAATGAGCTGGCTAAGTCGCGTCCGCAACGGCATCCCGTTTCTGCCCAAGCGGCAGGGCACCGACACGCTGTGGCACAAGTGCGGCAAGTGCGGGACGATGGTCTTCCTCAAGGAATGGGAAGAAAATCTGAAGGTGTGCCCGCGCTGCGACCATCATGATCGCATCCGCGCCCGCGACCGCTT
>JBDSZD010000280.1:0-3516 GCA_039925325.1 Sphingomicrobium sp. | reverse complement strand
GCGCAACTTCGCCCTCGAACGGTCGCACATAACTTTGCAGGGTCTGGGCGACCACCAGCGGCTGCTCGTAAATCTCCTTGAGCATGTAATGGGGGTAATTGCCCTTTTCGATCGGTGCCGACGATGCGCCGGATTCGACAATCGCGCGATCGACCGGCCGATTGGCGCGGTCGTAAATCTGCACGCTGGCCCGGCGGACCACGACCCAGTCGCCCTCGTCGAGATAGGCGATGCGCTGGGTCAGCGGCGCCAGCGCGAGCGCGTCGGACCCGAGATAATTCTCACCCTCGCCATAGCCCACCGTCAACGGAGCGCCCATGCGCGCGCCGATGATCAGATCGGGATCGTCGCGGAATAGGAAGGCGATCGCGAATGCCCCGTGCAATCTTGGGAGGACGGCCGCGACGGCATCTTGTGGGGACGCACCGCGCTCCACCTCGCGCGCCACCAGATGGGCGACGACCTCGCTGTCGGTCTCGCTCAAAAACCTGCGTCCGTCGGCGATCAGTTCGTCGCGTAGCGGCCGGAAGTTCTCGATGATGCCGTTGTGCACGAGTGCGACCGGACCCGCGATATGCGGATGGGCATTGCCGACCGTCGGCGGACCGTGCGTCGCCCAGCGCGTATGGGCAATGCCGACAACACCAGGCAACGGGTCGGCCACCAGCTCCGCCGCCAGATTCTCCAGCTTACCCTCGGCACGACGACGCTCCAACTTGCCGCCGTCGATGGTGCAGATGCCCGCGCTGTCATAACCGCGATATTCAAGGCGTTTCAGCCCATCGAACAGCCGCTGGGCAACAGCATTGCCGCCAACAATCCCAACGATTCCGCACATTTATGTAGAGGCCTTTCGACTCATCTTTTCGCGAAACCGTGTCGCCCAGCCGGCGATACCCTTTTGCTGCCCGCGCGCGACGGCGAGGCTGTCTGCCTCGACGTCCTTGGTGATCACCGATCCTGCCGCGACGATCGCGCCCGCGCCTATCGTCACCGGCGCTACCAGCGCGCTGTTGGAGCCGATGAACGCGCCGGCACCGACCTTAGTCCGATACTTTCCGAACCCGTCATAATTGCAGGTGATCGTGCCCGCTCCGATGTTGGCGCCCTCCCCCACATCGCTGTCGCCGACATAGGACAGATGATTGACCTTCGCCCCGCGCGCGATGGTCGATTTCTTGATCTCGACGAAATTCCCCACCTTGGCCTTGTCGCCAAGCACGGTGCCCGGGCGGATCCTGGCGAACGGGCCGATCCTTGCTGCGGCGCCAATGACTGCGCCTTCGATATGGCTGAACGCGTGGATCGTGGCGCCATCGGCTACGGTCACTGCAGGACCGAATACGACATGCGGTTCGACCGTGACGTCGCGGCCGAGCCGCGTGTCGAAAGCGAACCAAACGCTTTCCGGATCGATCAGCGTCGCTCCGTCGTCGAGCGCCTGCTCGCGCCGCCGCCGCTGCCATTCGAGCTCCAAATGGGCGAGTTCCGCGCGGCTGTTCACGCCCGCCGTTTCGTACGGATCGCCTTTGACCAGCACGGCACCCGCACCCTCGTCCGCCGCGATATTGACGATGTCAGGCAAATAATATTCGCCGGCGGCATTGGCGTTTCCGACCTGGCCGAGCCATCGGAACAGGTCGAGCGAGCGCACCGCCATCATTCCGCTGTTGCACAAGCGAACCGCGCTTTCCGCCTCGGTCGCGTCCTTATATTCGACCATTTTCAGGATGCGGTCTCCGTCGGCAATGATCCGCCCGTAGGCCTTGGGATCGTCGGGACAGGAGCCCATGACAACCACGCCAGGACGATCCGCGGCGCTCAGTCGATCGATCATGCGTTTAAGCGTCGCTGCCTCGACGAATGGCGTGTCGCCGTAGAGGATCAGGACCGGGCCGTCGAAATCCGCCAACGCCGCTTGTGCCTGCTGCACGGCATGGCCGGTTCCTTTTTGCTCGGCCTGGTGCGCGGTCTGCACTCCGGCGTCCGCAAGAGCTGCCTCGACCTGCTCGCGCCCCTTGCCGAGCACCACGACGATTGTCTCCGCACCCAGCGCTTGCACGCGGTCGAGCAGATGCAGGAGCATCGGCCGGCCCGCGATCGGGTGAAGAACTTTGTGGGTGTCGGATCGCATGCGGGTGCCCTGGCCGGCGGCCAGGACGACAACGGCGAAACTATCAACCTCTCTCATGGCGCGGAGCAATGGCATGGCCCCGCGTCGTGCGCCAGTAGGACGCGAACCGCGGCGACCCTGGAGGCTGTTTCCGCTCCATTGAAGCGGCACCAGCCCGCACCCCCGCCCGGCCGACCCATTACGATACACTCAGTGGGTTGGCCGGGTGGGGGTGAGGGCTGGTTCGGTGTTACTGCAACGGACTCTAGAAATTCCGATGCTGTTCGTTGCCAACGAATCCCATGCGCGTGACCTGTGCGCGCTTGGTGATTGCAAGCACCTGATCGACGATCTCATAGCGCGCATCGGCCTCGGGCTGCAGCTGAAGTTCGGGCTGGGGATGCAAGCGCATGCTCGCGGCCACATAGGCCTGCAGCTCTTGGGAAGTGGCCGGCGTCCCGTTCCACAGAATTCGGTTCGATTCCGTGATCACAACCTTGTTCTTGATCGGATTTACAATCCCCGGACCAATCGGCAGGTCCACCCTCACCGAGTGCGTCGCCGCCGGGATTGTGATGATGAACATGACCAGCAACACCAGCATGACGTCGACCAACGGCGTGGTGTTCATCTCCAGCATGGGCTGCAGTTCGGTGGATCGGCTCGCATACATCGAACATCTCCTACAAGATGTTACAACATCTCATATGCAACATTTGTTGGCAAGGCAAAAAAGAGGGCGGCTCGCGCGAGCCGCCCTCAATTTTCAGAACATGCCGCCCTAACGTGGAGCGAAGATGCGCACCTAGAAGTTCCCGTATTGCTCGTTGCCGACGAACCCCATCTTGGTCACTCTCGCTTCCTTCGTCACCGCCAGCACCACGTCGACCACTTCATAGCGGGCGGTCGGCTCCGGCTGGACGTGGAGTTCGGGAAGCGGATTCATCTGCTGCGAGACTTCCAGATACTGCTTCAGCTGTTGCCGGTTCACCGGCGTGCCGTTCCACAGGATCGCTCCGTTGGTCGCCACCACGATCTTGTTCTTGATCGGATCCACCGGCGGCGGCGGCGTGTTGCTATTTTGCGGAAGATCCAGCTTCACGGCGTGAGTCGCCGGCGGAATGGTGATGATGAACATGATCAGCAGCACCAGCATGACGTCGATCAACGGCGTCGTGTTGATATCCATCATCGGCTCTGATTCGCTGTTCGAGCCTGTCGTTTGCATCGCCATGGCGATCTGCTCCTAAACTATTGCTGAACCAGCGGGCCGGGTTGCGAGATGAACCCGACGCGGGCGAAGCCAGCGCGCTGCATGGTGTAAACGGCACCGCCGATGCACCGGTAAGGCGTGTTGATGTCGCCGCGGATATGCGCTTCGGGCATATTATCCTCGTTGATAT
>JBDSZD010000279.1:0-4780 GCA_039925325.1 Sphingomicrobium sp. | reverse complement strand
CGCGGTCGTCCTGCTGATAGATTCCGTGGAACTTCATCAGCTTGTTATCTTCGAACTTCACCCCGCCGCTGATCCGTTCGAGCAGGCTGTTGTCGATGGTCCCGCGCAGATAATCGCTGTGCAGCTTTAGCGCCTCGTCGGGCCCGAGCGCTTCCACCGGCTGCGAGACGTCCTTGCTGCGATCGACGATGCTGTTCACTGAAAATAGTCCTTAGTATACGTCGCGCTGGTAGCGCTCTTCGGCGATCAACCGCGTAAGATAGTCGCCTGCATCATCGGCGCTGCATCCGCGCTGGTCGGCGATGATGGTCAGCAGCGCGGCCTCGACGTCCTTGGCCATGTTGTCAGCGTCGCCGCAGACATAGAAATGGGCGCCGTCCTCAAGCCACGCATAGAGCTCGGCGGCTCGCTCCAACATGCGGTGCTGGACGTACACTTTGTCGGCCCCGTCGCGCGAGAAGGCAACGTCGAGTTCGCTGAGCACGCCGTTGGCGAGATGTTCCTGAAGCTCCACCTGATAGAGGAAGTCGCTGCGGAAATTGCGTTCGCCGAAGAACAGCCAGTTCTTACCTGAAGCTGCGCGATACTCGCGCTCCTGGAGGAAGGCGCGGAACGGCGCGATGCCGGTCCCCGGACCGATCATGATCACCGGGCGGTTGTCGTCCTTCGGCAGCGCGAAGTGTGGGTTATGCTGGATATAAACCGGGAGCTGATCGCCCTGAGCAATGCGGTCGCAGAGATGGGCGGACGCAACGCCGTTGCGCGGCGATCCGTGGAGGTCATAGCGGACCGGATTGATCGTCAGATGTACTTCATTGCCGATCGCATTCTGGCTCGACGCAATCGAGTAAAGGCGCGGTTGGAGAGGGCGCAACCCTGCAACGAAATCCTCCGCCGAAACACCGCTGGCCGGGAACTTCCGGACGATGTCCACGACATGGTTGCGGTACAAATATTCGGCTTTCGTCGCCTGATCCGCGGTCGTCAGCTCGGCAAGTTGCGCGGCACCGCTAAGTTTTCCCCATTGCTCGACGAAGCGCGGCGCGGCCTGTGCAATTTCGTAATAGGCCTCCAGCGCGGACGCCAGCCGGACGGTGTCGCCCTTGAGCGTGATCTGCGCGTCGCCATCAAGCCCGGTCGCGTCGAGCAGTTCCGCAACGCGATGCGCTTCATTCGACGAAACAACGCCAAGCGCATCGCCCGGCTCATAGGTCAGGCCCGAACCGTCAATATCGATCTCGAGGTGCCGGGTTTCCTTGCTCGAATAACGCCCGGTGATTTTGATCGATTCCAGCACGGTCGCCTGGAACGGGTTGCGCTTGTCGAAGGCCGTTGCTGCGGTCGGGAAGGGGCTAGCAGCAATCGGAGTAGGGGTTGACGCCCCGGCTTCGGCGGCCTCGGCCTTCAGCTTGGTGACCATTTCCGCCGACCAGGCGGCAGCCGGATCGTCATAATCCACGTCGCAATCGACCCGATCCGCGATGCGCTCGCCGCCAAGTTCCTCGAAGCGCTTATCCAGCCGCTTTCCAGCTTCGCAGTAAAATTCGTACGTCGAGTCACCCAGTGCCAGCACCGAAAAGCGGACTCCATCCAGCTTGGGCGCGCGGCTACCCTCGATAAACTCGAAGAAGCCGACTGCCGGCTGCGGCGGATCGCCCTCGCCATAGGTGCTGACGATAATCAGCACGTCCTCTGCATCCTTGAGTTGCCGGCCCTTATACTTGGCCATATCGGTCGCCGTCGCGCTGACCCCTTGGGCTTTCAGCGAGCCTTCCAGACTGCGTGCAAGCGTCGCCGCGTTGCCGGTCTCCGTGCCGTAGAGCACCGTCACCGAGCGGCCGGCACTCTGCGCTTGTGCCGCAAACGCATCCGAACCGTCGCCGCGAGTCATCGCAGCGGCGAAGCCAGCGAAATAGCCGCTGATCCACCGCGCCTGCGGCTCGGTCAGCGTAAAGCTGAGCTCCTGCAACCGGTTCCACTGCTCGGGCGCGAGCGGACTTTCCGGAAAGGGCGGCGAGGCGTTCATCGGGCGAAAGCTCCTGTGGGGCGGCTTAGATCATCCATTCGCCGTCGCTTTCCTGAATCAGTTCGGTGGCGTCGATCAGCCTGCCGGGTACGGCCTCTTCAGCGGAGGCCTGGACGGTCACGAGCACCTCGACGCCGGCCCGCGCGAGCAGCAGCGCCGCTTCGCGCGCTCGCCGCACGCGCTCCGCTGCATGTTCAGGATCGTCGGCCAAATCGCTGGTGAGGCCCTGGTCGAGAATGTCTTCACTAAGGACGAACACGGGACGTCCAAGCGCTCCCAGGCGTTGCCTCAGCGCTTCTGCTCCCGCGGCTGCCGCCGGTCCGCGGATCCAAGCGATATGTTGCGCGGGATCGCTGGCGTCCTGCGGATCCGATCGGTGGATTTCGCCGATCAGACCTGCCGCAACCGTCGCGTTGCTCACCTTGTCGATCAGGATGAAGCCACCCAGCGTTGGATTCTCCGCATAAGGCGTTCCGACCAGATCCCGATCCACATCCAATACGCAGCGGCCAATGCCGTTCAGCTCCAGACGCGAGCCTTCATCCTCGGCAAGCGTATTGACGTCGATCACCGCGTCGATGCGCGACACCGTGGCCGACCCCGTCTGCGTTGCGAGTTTCAGCCAGTAAGAACGATGGTCGGCGAGCGGCTCGTCGGACATCCACACCAGGGTCGCGCTCAGCCGATTGCCGATCTGCGGCGCAGCGTCGGGGCTCGCGATAATATTGCCGCGCGAACAATCCACTTCGTCGGCAAGGGTCAAGGTGATCGACTGACCGCGCCCGGCTTCGGTTTGATAGCCATCGAAGGTGACGATGCGCTGCACTTCCGTACGACGTCCCGACGGCAATATGACAACCGGATCACCGGCCGCGATCCGGCCGGCCGCGATCGTGCCGGCGTAACCGCGAAAATCCCTGTTCGGGCGGTTCACCCATTGCACCGGCAGCGCAAAGCTGCGTTGCGCGCTTTGCTCCCGGGTCGGCACGGTCTCCAGCTCGTCGAGTAGCGATGGGCCGTCATACCAGCTCATCGCATTGCTGCGACTGGTTACATTATCGCCTTCCAAAGCCGATAGCGGAATGGCGGTCACCTGACCCATTCCGAGCTCGGTCGCGAACTTGCGGTAATCTGCTTCCACCTGCTCGAACCGCTCACGGCTGAAGTCCACCAGGTCCATCTTGTTGACCGCGAGCACCACGCGCGGGATGCCGAGCAAATTGACGAGGAACGAGTGACGGCGGGTCTGGGTGATCACGCCCTTGGTCGCGTCGATCAGAATTACGGCGAGGTCGGCAGTCGAGGCGCCGGTGACCATGTTGCGCGTATATTGCTCGTGGCCAGGCGTGTCGGCGACGATGAACTTGCGTTTGTCGGTCGCGAAGAAGCGATAGGCGACGTCGATGGTGATGCCCTGCTCGCGCTCGGCTCCGAGGCCGTCGACGAGCAAGGCGAAATCGAGCCCGCCGCCGGTCGTGCCGATCTTCTTGCTCTCCGCTTCGAGCGCGGCGAGCTGATCCTCGAACAGCATCTTGGAATCGTAGAGCAGCCGCCCGATCAGCGTCGACTTGCCGTCGTCGACCGATCCGCAGGTGAGGAAACGCAGAAGCGATTTGCGCTGGTTGAGCGCGAGATAGGCATCAAGCTGCTCGCGCGCTTCATCAGCGCGCGCGGAAGGGGTCGGCACATCGCGCAGGACAGTGGCCATCAGAAATAGCCTTCCTGTTTCTTGCGCTCCATGCTGCCCGATCCGTCATGGTCGATTGCGCGCCCCTGCCGTTCGGAGGTGGTCGCGACCAGCATTTCCTGGATGACCTCAGGCAAGGTCGCGGCTTCGCTTTCGACCGCACCGGTCAGCGGGTAGCAACCGAGCGTCCGAAACCGGATCGAGCGCTGTACCGGGGTCTCGCCCGGCAATAAAGGAAAGCGCTCATCGTCGACCATCAGCAGCATGCCGTTGCGCTCGACCGTGGGGCGGGGCGCGGCCAGATAGAGCGGGACGATCGGAATGTCCTCAGCATAGATGTACTGCCAGATGTCGAGTTCGGTCCAATTTGACAGCGGGAAGACCCGGATGCTTTCGCCGGGTGCTTTACGCGCATTGTAGAGGCTCCACAGCTCGGGCCGCTGATTTTTCGGGTCCCAGCGATGGCTCGCCGAGCGGAAGCTGAAAATACGCTCCTTTGCGCGACTTTTTTCCTCGTCACGGCGCGCGCCGCCAAAAGCTGCGTCGAAGCGATATTTTTCGAGCGCCTGCTTGAGCCCTTCGGTCTTCCACAGATCGGTGTGAAGGCTGCCGTGATCGAACGGATTGATCCCGCGCTCCATCGCCTCCGGGTTGCGATAGACGATCAATTCCATCCCGCTGTCTCGCGCCACCTTGTCGCGAAGCTCGTACATCGCCTTGAACTTCCACGTCGTATCGACATGCAGAAGCGGGAAGGGCGGGGGCGCTGGGTAAAAGGCCTTGCGTGCAAGGTGCAGCATCACGGCCGAATCCTTGCCGATCGAATAGAGCATTACGGGCTTTTCGGTCTCCGCGACCACCTCGCGCATGATGCGGATGCTCTCGGCTTCCAACTGATCGAGATGGGTCAGGGTCGGGAGTGTGGCGGGGGCGTTCATATTGCTGCTGCTGCTTTGGATTTAGTGGGGGCTGCGGCGGTCGCGCGTTCGCGCGCGACCTGACCGATGATGAGCGTAACGGGCGCGGCCGCGTCTAGCGACTGTTCCAATACGAGCAAGTCGCGAACC
>JBDSZD010000278.1:0-2035 GCA_039925325.1 Sphingomicrobium sp. | reverse complement strand
CAGCGATGCGAGCCTTAAGGATTTCATTTTCGTCACGCGCCGCCGCAGCCATCGCCCTGACCGCGTCAAATTCATCGCGGCCGACGAAATTTTCGCCCCCGACGAACTCGCGCATTTTCTCGCGCATCGACGATTCGGCTTCCCGGCCCATTCCGGCCATCGTCCCGGCAACGCCGTTCATCATCTTCACCAGATCGTCGAACATGCGGTTTTCGGACTGCATGTGCCTATCTCCCTCACATTCCCAACAACGAGTTGCCCGCGCCGGGGTTCAAAGCTTCGATCGCGGCATTGAGCGAAGCCGCGAAGATCAGCCACGCCAGATAGGGAAGCATCAGCAATCCTGCCAGTGGCCGCAGCCGAAAGAACTGACCGGCTGCCGCCGCTGCAATCGCGGCCATCAGGAAAATCACGATCTTGCCAAGGGCGATGTCGTGGCCTGCGAAGAAAATCGGCGACCAGGAG
The DNA here is from genome assembly GCA_039925325.1 of Sphingomicrobium sp. Lineage (GTDB taxonomy): Bacteria > Pseudomonadota > Alphaproteobacteria > Sphingomonadales > Sphingomonadaceae > Sphingomicrobium. The sequence goes on along the minus strand of JBDSZD010000278.1, from coordinate 1,570 downwards.
AAATTCAGCGCGAGCTGAACGTAGAACAGGATCAGGCCGTTGCGCCGGCGATCCGACGACGGTTCGGCAAGGACCATGGCGAGCGATATGCCCAGCAGCACGTAAAGCACGCTCCAGGCGACGGGAAACGCCCAGCCCGGCGGCATGAAGAAGGGCTTGTCGAGCGCCGTGAACCATGTGTTCTCGTAGCCCGAGTTGGATAGCCATCCGCTCAGGAACCCGAGGCCCAGGATAATCGGGACCGTGACCAGCGCGATGCGCGTCCACGGTCGATCCGGACCTTCAGACATTGGTTTCCTCTCTTACAGCACCCAGCAGAAACTCGACATTGCCTTCCGGGCCGGTGATCGGACTTTGGGTTACACCAAGCACAGTCCAGCCCTGTGACTTCACCCAGGCTGACGCATCTTCGGTAACGCGCTCGTGCACCAAAGGATCGCGCACGACCCCGCCCTTGCCGACCTCCTCGCGTCCCGCCTCAAACTGGGGCTTGATCAGGGCGACCAGTTTTGCGCCCTGTTTCGCGAGCTTGAGCGGCGCTTCGAGGACCTTCGCCAGTCCAATGAAGCTGGCATCGCAGGTGATGATGTCAACCAGCTCGGGCACAATGGACCCGTCGAGCCTACGGGCGTTGGTCTGTTCATGGACGATGACGCGCGGATCCTGCCGAAGCTTCCACGCAAGCTGATTGGTCCCGACATCGACCGCATAGACCTTTGCCGCGCCGCGGCTCAGCAGCACGTCTGTGAAGCCGCCGGTCGAGCTTCCAACGTCTAGCGCGACGGCCCCGCCCACATCAAATCCGAAATGCGCTAACCCGTGATCGAGCTTAACCCCACCCCGCGAAACCCACGGATGATCCTTGCCCCGCACTTCAAGCGCCGCGTCCTCGGCGAGCATATCCCCCGCCTTGGCGATCTTCCGCTCTCCGGAAAACACCGCCCCCGCCATGATCAGCGCCTGCGCTCGCGTCCGGCTCTCGGCAAGGCCGCGCTTCACGAGCAGGAGGTCAACGCGATCTTTGGTCATGTCGCGTGCTCGACCTTTCCGGCACGCTCCAGCCATAGGGCGAACTCAACAAGACTCGGGTCGGCTGGAATGAGTTGCGGCTCAGTTGCCGAAGGGAGCAACCACCCTCGCAGTCTCCAATACTCCGCAACCAAATCCTCAATGTCTTCCGGATCGATCTGTAGCGTCGAGAATAGACGGTCGTCACAATAAGGTGTGAGCTTACGGACATAATATGGCTTAATTTCTTCGGTCAGATAGGTTGCGGTATCCAGCGAAGCACCCGCAGCGATTAGATCACTGACTAACTGGTCCCAATTGGTCGGAGGGCGCCCTTCGGCAATCCTGCTGAAGCGTCGGCGATCGAGGATCGTCCCGATCCAAACGCCAAGAAAACCGACGCCGAGAAACCAGAGAACAGCCAATGGGGAGTTGGTCAGGCCCGCGCCTCTTCGACCCCGACGCTGTTGCGCCGCAGCGCTTTCAGCACCGTCTCGACGATGTGGGGCGCATTCAACCCGGCATCGTCATATTGCTTGCCGGGCTTGTCCTGATCCTGGAA
>JBDSZD010000277.1:0-12666 GCA_039925325.1 Sphingomicrobium sp. | reverse complement strand
TCGGATTTGTCGAGATCGCAGCTCTGCTGGTCTCCAACCTTTTTCCCTGGAATGGCAATTACGAAATTTGCGCCAAACAATTCAACCCGTTCATGACCAAGCGATATGAAAATGTAGCGGATTTCATTAAGCTGCATTACTGCCTGACCCGACGTAAGGACAACGAGTTCTGGCGCGATAACGTCAGGCCCGAAACGATCAGCGACGGTCTAAAGGAACGGCTCGAGCGCTGGCGGTTCCGCCCGCCTTCGTTCCTCGACGTCGATCCAAATTATGACATATTCACAGACGCGAATTGGCAATATGTTCTTTATGGTCTCGGTCATAAGACCGACTTGAGCGCTCAGGCGGGAGCATACCGCTACTACGAGCAAGCCAAGGCCCAGTTCGCCGAAATCCGGCGTCAAGGCGACAATGCCTTGACATCCTTGCCCACGCACCGGGCTCTGATTAAGCAGGTCCAGAAAAGCGGCTTCGTGCGGCCGTCGAGAACCGCCTAACTCCGCTAAGGGTGCTGTCGGCGCTGTCCGAGCAGATGCACGGACTGGTAAGGAGAGGCGGGTAGCGCCTCCAATGCCTCGTCCTGGCCGACCCAAAAACCCTTTTCGCTACTTCAAAATCTCGCCGGAGGTGATCGGTCAGGCGGTGCTGCCGTACGTCAAATACCCGCTGAGTTTGCGGAACGTCGAAGATCTGCTGTGCGAGCGGGGCATCGACATCAGCCACGAGACGGTGCGCTTCTGGTGGAACCGGTTCGGACCGATATTTGCCGGCGAATTACGGAAGAAGCGTGTCTCGTACATGCGGGGCTTTCGCCAGTGGCGTTGGCACCTGGATGAAATGTACGTGAGAGTGAACGGCGAGATGCGCTATCTCTGGCGTGCCGTCGATCACGAGGGCGAGATCTTCGAGAGCTTCTTTACGAAGACACGAGACAAAGCCGCTGCGCTTGCGTTCATGAAGAAGGTCATGAAGCTGTATTGCAAGCCGGAGAGGGTGGTCACGGACGGCCTTCGTTCCTACGCTGCAGTAATGTCGGAGCTCGGGAACGCCGAGAAGCAGGAGATCGGGCGCTGGGCGAACAACCGCGTCGAAAACTCTCACCTTCCGTTTCGAAGGCGGGAGTGCGTCATGCTGCGGTTCCGAGAGATGAAGACGCTGCAGAAGTTCGCCTCAGTCCACGCCAACGTCCACAATCACTTCAACACCGAACGTCCTCTCGTCGACAGAGCAACCTTCAAGCAGTCGCTGCTCGCCTGAAGCATGCCCAACAAAGCCAGGCGTCCGCCAATCGGAGAAAAGTGCGCGTTAGTCTGACAGCACCATTCAAACCTTTTTGCAGTTCGATGATGGCGATCGTAATCTGCCGTGAGGAAGCAATTCCCTCTTGCGGCTGCATGACGGCACGAAGCTTCGTTTTAGATCGCATATCGCGCACGCTGTGGCCGGCTTAACATTGCATTGGCCGCGTCGTCGCCAATGAATCGCTCCTGCACCGGATCCCATTTCAGCCGCCGTCCCGTCTTCATTGCAATCCAATGCAGCAGGCATGTGGAGCATGATCGGTGGCCCACTTCCACCGGCGCGCTGACCGGCACCCCGGTCCGAATTGCGTCGAGCCAGTTGCGATGCTGCTGAGGGGCTTTGAACAGACGGATTTCATCAGGTCCGATCACGCTGTCCAGGATTTTCGGATCATTCGCCTGTAGCGGAACAACTTGAGGGCCTCCTGGATCGCTGGCAGTCACAGCGCCACTCCGTGTGACGAAAATCCAGCCCTTCGACCCGATAAACTTCACCCCGTTGGTAAGGGCTCCAGAGACCGTCATCGTCACGCCGTTGGCATAGCGTGCATGCGTCTCGAATGGTCCGTGCACATCCCAGAGGCCCGACTTCGGGAACTCGGCCTTACCCCAGATTTCGATCGGACCGGTGTCCTCCGTACCCATTCCCCAATGGGCGGTGTCGATGTGGTGGGCGCCCCACCCGGTGATCATGCCGGATCCGAACTGCTCGGATCTTAACCAACCCGGACGATCTTCGAAGCTGTTCTGAGGGTGCACTCGGATCTCGGTATAATATATTTCGGGCGTTGAGCCGAGCCACCCATCGTAATTAAGGTTTGGCGGAATCGGCATCGGCGGAGCCTCGGGCCCGGACGGGTCACCTGGAAGCCCGACCTCGACGTGGCGGAGCTTGCCGATCCGGCCATTACGCACGAGTTCACATGCGCGGTGAAACTGAGGCCAGGGCTCCTGCCCGCGTTGTTGCGAACCCATCTGCAGCACCATGCCGGAGGCTTTGACAGCGTCGGCCATGGTGCGGCCTTCGGCGACGGTGAGGGACGCAGGTTTCTGCAGATAGACATGTTTCCTTGCGCGGACCGCGGGGACTGCGAGGCCCGCATGTTGGTGATCGGGTGTCGAGATCAAAACTGCATCAACGTCGCTACTTGCCAACAACTCGCGATAATCGGTGTAGCCCTTCGTTCCGGAATAGCTCTTGCCCGAGCTTTGAGCGTAGCGGTCGTCAACCAGCTGCATCGCCGCGCCGAGGCGCTTCGTATCAACGTCGCACACAGCGACGATGTGTGCGTCGGCATGCCGGTGTATCTCCTTCATGTCGTGGCCTCGGCTGATCCGACCGACGCCGATGGCCCCTACATTGGTGCGATTGGAGGGAGCATTCTGACCAAATACGCTTGAGGGTACGATCATAGGTGCGCCGACTGCGGCGACGGCCCCGCTCTTGATCAGCCGGCGACGTGTAATTGCTTGCATCGTTCGTCTCCTCAAGCCGTCACCGGCAGCGTCGCATTTTTCTGAGCGGTCAGCACCAGTTCCGCCGCCAGCAGCGCCTGATCCTGATCCTGTGCAGTTGACGACCTCTCCACCACGTCCGTGATGAACTGGGGACCGAATGGAAGCGGCACTTTACTGCAGTCCATATAGCGCGTGCCCTGCCGGTCGGAGACGAACAGGTGGTTCCCGCCGGGCCTTCCGACGATGTCGACATATTTTCGCAGTTCAATGAAACCGTCGGTGCCGAGGATGAACAACCTCCCGTCGCCCCAGGTCGAAAGTCCGTCCGGCGTGAACCAGTCCACCCGGATATAGCCGGTGCCGCCGTCGCCGGTCACCATCATGTCGCCGAAGTCCTCAAACCTCGGCTTGTTAGACCAATTCAGATTGCCGACCTGGGAGGCGACGACCTTGGCGGTTTTGGACCCGGTGTAGAATAGAAACTGGTCGGCCTGGTGGCTGCCGATATCCGTCAGAATGCCACCATAGCGGTCCTTGTCCCAGAACCAGTCCGGCCTTGAGGACGCGTTCACACGATGCGGTGCGAGGTTGACCGTTTGCACGACCTTGCCGATTGTGCCGCGCTGCACCAGCTCGCCAGCGGCGACCGCCGCCCGAACCTCCAGCCGCTCCGAATACATGATTGCAAACTTCCGCTTGGTTTCTCGAACCGCTTTGCGGACATCGGCCAGTTGCTTGAGCGTCGTGATCGCCGGCTTGTCGAGGAGCACGTCCTTGCCTGCGCGCATCGCCTTTATTCCAAGCGGCGCCCGAAGGTCGGGCACAGGCGCTGCGGCAATCAACTTTATCTGACTGTCATTGAGGATCTCGTCTTCGCTTCTGGCGAGCGGCACGCCGCCATAACGCTTTCGGAACGCATCGATCTGCTTCTGATCCGTCGCATGAAATGCCTTAAGCACACCCCCGCCGCGGATCATTGCATCCGCCATCGAATAAATATGTGCATGGTCGAGGCCGATAACAGCGAACGGGACGCGGTATTTCGTACCCGGCTCCGGGACCACCGGAGCGGCGACTTCGGGCGCTGCATTGCCCTGAGCTATCGATTGCGCGAGCGCTTCGGCCGGGACCAACGATGTGAGCCCCGCCAGACCCGCGCCTCCAATCAGCGAACGCCTGTCGATGTCAGTCATTGCGGCTCTCCTTTGGAAGCTCACCGCGGAGTTGCCGGTGTGCGCCAGTTGATCACGTGGTAAGTGGCGTTGCCCTCCCCGACGTTTCGCAGTGCGTGCGGGGAGTTGGATGCGTTAAACACGACGGAGCCGGGCCCGACCCGCTTCCAGGATCCGCCGGATAGCACTTTGACGGTGCCCTCCTTGATGATGACCAGCTCCTCGTTCGGATGGGTGTGCGGCGGGTGGGAGCTCAGGCCCGGTTTGAGGGTAGTTATGTGCATTTCAAGCTCATCCAGCGTGGACGTCGGCAGCCTGACAACGTCCCGCAACTGACCGACGTCCGTTGTTTTTGGAGTAAGCGCAGCCCAGTCCCACACGCGCGGGCCGAGCTTGGGTGTGTTGTCGGGCAAGGTTACTCCGGACCAGGTCGCCGCCGCGGCAGCTCCGGCAACCAACACATCTCTAATTGTTAAGCCCATTGTTGCTCTCCGAAATGCCATGCGGTTCGATTTCCGAAGGATTCAGAATGGCATTGTCAGAGCGAATGCACCATCTGGCAACGAGCCGCAGTTAGGGCCGCTTCAACTCATCGTCTGCGGTGATCCACCTCGTGGTGACGATGTATGTGCAATATCCCTTGTCGCTCGGGAACGTCGAGGGCCTGATATTCGAGCGCGGTTATGATCTTTGCCGTGAGACGGTGCACATGTGGTGGAATAGGTTTGGCCCGATGTTCGCCAGCCAGATCAGGAAGAAGCGAGTGTCTTGCATGCGCGGCCTCCTCCAGTGGGTGGCTCGCCGAGATGTACGTGAAGGTGAATGCGAGATGGTGTGCCTGTGGAGAGCCGTCGATCACGAGGGCGAGATTCTTCAGAGCTTCGTTACAAAGACCCGCGACAAAGCTGCGGCTCTTGCCTTCATGACGAACGCGCTGGAACGTCACGGTTCACGCGATGCGACCACGACTGACGATTTGCGTTCCTACACTGCCGCGATGACCGAGCTCGGCAATGCCGACAAGCAGGAGATCGGCCGCTGGGCCAACAACCGGGTCAAGAACTCGCAACTTCCGTTTTGAAGGCGGGAGCGAGCAATGCAGCGCTTTCGACAGATGAAGACGCTACAAAAATTCAGCTCAGTCCACGCTCAAGTTCACAACCATTTCAACCAGGAACGCCATCTCGTCGATCGCCAGACTTACAAGCAACGCGGCTGGGCCGCATTGGCCGAATGGCAGATCGTCATGGGCTAAAATCTGCCCATCAAAGCCCCTAGTCCTCCAATCGGAGACAAGTGCGCGTTAGTCCGACAGCACCGCCAGCAGCTAAGTTACACCCACCAATCGGCCGACCCTTGTGGCCGGCCGAAAGCGCCAATCAAAATAGGTCGATCGAGTGGTTGTAAACCGTCAGCGCAGCAGCGAACGCTGAGTCGTCGCAGTCATGCGCATATTGCTGTCCGTCGATCCACCCGGTGTTGTTATATTCGTCTAGATCGCCGTGCAGGTCCGCACCCCAATTCTGCCACGGCGCGGAGCTCGTTTTGATCGCCATGCCTTCCCAGCCGATCTTGCTGCCGATTTTGAAGATGCCATTGTCGGCAGTGTCGCCATAGGTTTGCAGGAAGTCGATCGCGCCCTGGATCGACTCCATCGCCGAGTCATGTCCGTCGTTGGCGATGGTGCCGACGTCGTTCCCGGCCAGATAGTTCAGCCAGGTGGCGACCACATCGCGCCCGAGCATGTAGCGGCCGTCCTGCTGCTCCTTTTGCGACGCGTTGATCAGGATTTGGGCGGCCGAAAGGCTGATGAAGAGCGTGTCTTCGCCATTGTTTTCAATGCCGTCCAAATTCCAATCACCTAGCAACAACCCTTTCTGGCCGCCCTGGATGATCCAATGCTCGCCATCGTCGTTATCGATCACGCCATCGGCGTTCCAATCGATGCGCGCGAGTTCGCCGTCTGCAAAGCAGTCCTGCCCGCCATTCTTTTCGTTGCCGACAATGCCGTCCCAGAACTGGCCGCCGTTATTCGGGTTCTGCCAGAAACCGGGTGTCCGCACGCCGGGACCGTCGTTGATCAGGCCGAAGTAGTGGGCGAGGTCGAAGTCGGTGGCGTCTTGGTCTGTCGTCACCGTGGCCGTGTTGACATGCTGCCCCGACGTCAGTGGCGCGGATATGATCAACTCGTAGCTTTCGTCTGGCGACAGTATGCCATCGCCGCCGACTAGCCAGCCTGTCCCCGTAGCGCCACCGTTCAGATCGAAGTCTGAGTCTTGGACCACCACGTTGGTCAACGTTGTGTTGCCGGTATTCGTAACGACCAGCTTGAACATGGCGTCTCCGCCCAGAACGTTCACTTCCGGACCCGTTGGGTCGTTGGCGTCATGCCAGGTCGTTCCGCCGTCGAGCGACACATACTTGATGATGTCGACCAGCGGATCCTGGCACACCGCGACGCTGGCGTCGTCGCTGACCTGGGCCGCGGCTTCGTTGCTGTTGACCGCCTCGGCGTTGCCATAAGCGATGTTGTCGAGCGTTCCGCCGCCATCGATCATCGCCTGCGTGACCGCACGGACGTAGCTGTAGGTCCAGGTCTCGTTGACCCCCATCAAGGCGTCGTTGCCGGTATTGCCGCTCAGCCACACCTCGCCCACGTCGAGGATCGAGTTCGAGTTGGCGTCGCCGGTGACCGTCACAGCAAGCGCAGCGCCGCCCTCGAACGCATCGGTCAGAACCACCGTGTCGAGCGTCACATTGCCGACATTGTCGAGCACCACCGTGTAAGTGATCAGCTCGCCAACCACGTCGGCGCAGTTGCCCGCAACCGACGCACTCTTGACGATGCTCAGCGCCGGCTTTTGATCGACTGGCACGTTGGCGTCGTCATCGTCCCAAACACCCTGATCCGAGTCGACCCGCGCTGTATTTTCAAGGAGGCCGTTGCCGCCGCCGTTGCTGTCGATTTCGGCCTGGGTGACGGTGTGCGCTGCGCTGAATTCCCATTGCTCGGTCAAGTCCAGCACGCCGTCGTCATCGACATCACCGACGTTGTGGATGCCATCGCCTTGGAGTACCGAATTGATGCTGCCCAAATCCGCGTAGGGATCGGTGACGACAATTCCGGTCAGCGGGACGTCGCCGGTGTTGGTCACCAGCAGCGTGTACGCAATTACCTCATTGGCCACATCGGCGGTGCCACCGGGAACGAGCGCGCTCTTCTCGATGTGGATTTCGGGAATTAGCGGGTGATTGCCGACCAGCGCGGTGCCATTGGCTGTGACAATGGACACGACGTGGTCGCCACCATTGGTGCCAGTGGTCAGCTGCCAAATGGCAGTGTTCGGCGGCAAATAGGTTTCCCAGTCAGCGGGATGCGCTGTTATGAAGCCGGCGGAAAGATCCGCTGCCGTCAGGACTTCGCGGACCGTGTAGGTACCGGCGATCAAGCCGTAGAAGGTGAACGCGCCGCCCGCTCCGGACTCCGTCGTGGTCTCACCGGCGTCGAGCAGATTGTTGTTGTTCCCATCGATGTACATGGTGAACCCGGCGAGGCCGACTTCGTCGTCGCCATTGCCGAGCACATTGTCGACGCCGTTGAGGTCGCGCACGCCATCGGCATTGACGTCGTTGAACTTGGTCCCGTCGATTTCATAGGCAGTCTGAATCCGGAACTCTTCGAAGGTCGCGCCTTCCGCCGGCGACGGGCCGAATTGGGCAAAGAGGGTGAAATAGTCGTCCGGGTCCGCGCCTACGAAATTGGAAACCGGGATATAGAAGGCGTAATCATCGCGACCGCTGCCGCTGGCCCCATCGATCAGGATGAGCGAATTGTCGCCGCCTTCGTCCAGGTCGAAGACGTTGTTGAATCCGGTACCCAGGACCAGCGAACTGCCCTCGGTGTAATCCGCAAGCGTGGCTTGCTGACCGGACCAGTAGATCTGGAATTCCGAAAGCTCCAATTGCGTATTCGGAGCACCGCCCGCATCGAGGCCGGTGTTATTCTCCTCGTTGAGGTCAAGGCGAATTTCGTAATAAGCGATGCCATTGCGATAGATGATCGGCAGATCGCTCAGGCGCAGGGATTGTGTCCAGGCCTTGTCCATGTCGAGGTTTTCGGTGCCGCTTTTGGACAGCGTGTTCGCGTCACTCGTGTTGAAGCCGGTTGTCGTCCCGTCACTGCTGTTTTGACGAAGGAAGGGCGTGTATCCGCCGGTGCCCGATACGACCCCGCCAGTTGGGTGCACGACCAGGAGACCGTCGATGTTGTATTCGCCTTCGTTGGCGGGGGTTACGGGATTGTCATAACCCGTTACGTCGTAGTCAGCCATGTCACGCTCCCACTGTTTGCCCTGCGAGCCGGTGAGAGACGCTGACACACTTCATTACGCGCGGAATTGCCGCCCGCCAAAAGTCGTTGGAACGCCTTGAGTCCGAGTCGCTAATCTTAATCTTCTATTAACTAATGATAGATAATGTCCAGTAAGCAGGGCAATTATCGTTGCTTCCGGTCGGAAACGCCGCAGCCGTTAACTCCCGCAAGCGGAGTTGGCGAGCCGTTTTCCGCGCGTTAACCTTCCGACAACTCTTTCGCCACATCCTGATGCCTGAGACGACGGCGTTCGTGTCGCTCATCAATCGAGGAGGTTGTATGCGAATCAAGGGAACGTCCAAGGCCGATCAGCTTTTTGGCACGGCCGGTAACGATGTGGTCAGCGGTGGCCGTGGCAATGACTGGATCGAAGGCGGTGGGGGCGACGATGTCCTGACCGGCGGCGAGGGGCGCGACACATTCGTGCTGCGCGCAAACGGCGGACATGATGTGGTCACCGACTTCGACGTCGCCAATCCCGATTATATCCTGCTCGACAGCCAGACTGGCGTCTATGACGGCTATCTGGGATCGCATTGGGGCGCGTTCGCCGACGATATGCAGATCGTCAACTCGCAAGGGACGCTGGTGTGCACCGTCCAAGCTGGCGACTTCAATGGCGATGGAGCGGCCGACACCCAGTTCGAGATGGCGTCCGGAGCAACGTTGACGCTGCTTGGGGTCACGCCTTCGGAACTTAATGGATATATGCTGTTCGGAGGCTGAGGAACGGCTGCCGCTCGCTTTGATTACGTGCGGCAGCCGCTCACCTTGTTAGGCTAAGACTTACACACAGCGCTGATTGGCAGCCACTTGTCGAGTGGCAGATCGTTATGGACTAGAGAGCCACGCTTTAAATCATTCGGCAATCACTCGGTGATAAGTGCAAAATGGTCTAAGGGCACCGTATCGCGCTATGCCAGGCTCCTGACCTCTTCTCCCCCGACCCGCATCATTGCCACCGCCGCAAGCACCAGCGTCGCCGCGGCGAACGCCATCGTGTAGATAGGTTGGGTGGGGAAATAAGCGTTCATGATCGAACCCATCACCGTCGCCACGAGCAATTGCGGCAATACCACGAAGACGTAAGAAGCGCGCGCAAGCGCGGGTCAGCGCGCCGGGGATGGACAGATAGAATGGATTGATCAGTGTGTCGTCGGGGTTGGATCCTCGAAGAACACTGCGCGATCGTACGCGATTGCTGGCGCCGGAGTCCTGACGCATTCTTATCGACGATGTAGTGGAGGTTTTTGGCTGCGGCGAGCACCCGCGCGCGGGTTTCAGCGCTGACCGACGGGCTTCCTGAAAGCGCGCGCGACACGGTGGACTGCGACACTCCGGCCAACGCTGCAATGTCGAATGACGTTGGTCGGCGCGAGCTTGAAGCAATCAGGCCGGTGTGAATGTTTGGAGGACCAAAGGCTAGGTTCACTTCGGCCTGAGCGGGTGTCACACTTTCGTATGGGCATACTTTGCTTTGAAAATCCTTATACTTAGCAATACATATCAAAGACTTAGAGACACTTATGCTTGCTTCGCCGATCGCAACGCGTTAAATCTTGGAGCAGGGGGGCGTGCTTTGAAGGGAAGGTGCGCGTGCAAATTCATCAGCAGCGCGCCGAGCGTTTCAACCTTGAGCGGCTGGTTGATCGGGTACTCTTCGATTCCGCTATAGCCAATGACGAGCAAGCGAAGATCCGATCTTTGTGGCGGAGTGCGCGGCATGATCCGGCCAATACGGTGCTTTCGGCCCCGGATGGACCGCGGCTGATTACCAGTGGCTGGGCGGGCTGGCTGCGCTGCAGCCCATCCGGGCGTCGCCAGATTTTCTTGTTCCTGATGCCGGGAGATTTCATCGTCCCAAGCATCTTCCAGCCCGAGGGCTGCGACCTTGTCAGTCTAACGCCGCTGCGCACGGTCGACGCCGCCCCGCTCGTCGAGAACGCCGCCACGCTTACCCCCCGAACAGCGGCTCTGGTTTCCGGCAGCGGGCGATATTATCGATTGCTGTTGCTCGACCATTTGACGCGACTGACGATCGGTTGCACCAAGCGCAGCCTGGCGCACCTGCTGGTCGAATTTTATGCCCGGTCGCTGCGGTCTGGGGCTTGCGTCGACGGGCGGTTCAGCTTCCCGATCGGCCAGCGCGTGCTGGCCAGCGCGCTCGGCCGGAGTACCGTCCAGGTCAACAAGATCATCAATCAATTCCAGGTCGACGGCCTGCTCGCGGTTGGTTACGACTGGCTGAAGCTCCGTGATCCCGATGGAATGAGAGGACTAGCCGGGATGGCCGATAGCATTCTCTACCCCGCGCGCCCCGTCGCCGGTCTCCCGGCGCGTCTCGGCTCGCGTCTCGAGACTAGCGCGGTGGCCTGACGCGTAGAGGTCGCTTGGGCGACGACCGCATGAGTGCGACATATGCGGGCGCAATCACCTTTGCGGGGTCGCGCGCCGAGGCCGTTCGCGAACGTGCGAAGCGCGGCGGACTGTTGATCGCGATTTGCCTTGCTCACGGGTTGGCAATTCTGTGGCTCGCAACACGCCCAGCGGCGCCACCCGCGCTTACCAAGCCGGGTATCAGCTTGGTCGACATCGTTGCTCCGGGTGGAGGAACACCGGCCCGCGCGCCGCCCAAGCCGCCGCGCCCAACGCCGGACGCGGTTCCACCGAAGGTGTTTGTACCGAGCCTTTTGCCCGCACTCGCGCCGGACGCGCCGCAATCGCCGACGACACTGGGCACATTGGGTTCGGGGACTGCAGTTGGCGGTGGTTGCGCGCTCGCCCAGGCGGCAGGGCAGGCTATCCTCGGGGACCCCCGAGCCATGGCCGAACTCGAAGCGCTCCCGCGTGAGGCGCGGACCGAGGCCGACGCGGTGATGCTGTGGGACGGCCTGTGGCAAGTTCCTCTGGCAAAGTCCGGCATCATGTCGGTCCCGCAGAACACTCCAGCGGGGGTGACGCCTGGACAAGCGGAAGCGACGCCCGGAGCAATCCGCTTTGTCGTTCAGCAGGTGGTTGGTCTCGCGTCGCCTGAATGCCGCGACGCCCCCGTGCTCGGACCGCAGTTCATTCCCGTGGCCGGATCGACCCGGACAACGACGGTAGTGATCGGGTCCGGCGCGTGGCGTTGGGCCGATCTGATCCGCCCCGAGGAAAACTGCCCCGCGCTTGGCGGTGGCCCGTGCCTGACTCCCGTTCCCGGCAGCGTAATCAACCGCACGCCGAACAATTAATTTAACGCTGGATCATTTTTCCATTGGCGCGTGCGTCCGCCAGCCAAGTCCGCTCGTATGTCATTGTAGAATAGGCGCGCGAGTTGGAGATAAGGCATGACGAACAGGTTAAAAATCACGTCCGGTATAGGGCTCGTATTGATGTCCATGGCGAGCGTTGCGGTCGCCTCCAGCCATCGCGAGGCACCCAACATCACCAAGATGCCCAAGGTGGACAACACCGACGTTTACGCCTTTCGCAGCTATGCGCCCGGACGCGAAGCTTTCACCACTTTGATCTCCAACTTTCAGCCATTCCAGGAGCCCGGTGGCGGTCCCAACTATTTCACGATGGATCCCGACGCGATCTATGAGATTCACATCGACAATACCGGCGATGCCGTTGAGGACATCACCTACCAGTTCAAATTCAATAACACGCTGAAGGGCGACACGGGCAAAACAGTGACTGTCGGCGGCAAGACGCTGCCCATTCCGCTACGCTACATCGGCCAAGTCACGACGCCGCTGGACCCTGACCTGGGCGAGGACGAAACCTATACGGTGACGGTGATCACGGGCAATCGTCGGTCGGGCAACCGCGCCACGGTGACCAACGCGGCCGGAGGCGCAAGCAGCTTCGTCAAGCCGCTCGACAATGTCGGGACCAAGACGATCCCGAATTACCCGGCCTATGCGGATCAGTTCATCTACGACGTGAACATCCCCGGTTGCACGACCCCAGCGCGGTTATTTGCCGGGCAGCGCCAGGAGGCGTTCGCAGTCAATCTCGGTCCGATTTTCGACCTTGTAAACATGGTGCCGATCGAAGGTAGCATTTCGCAAGGCCAGGAAAATCAGGAGCTGCATCAGCAATACAACGTGAGCTCGCTGGCGCTGGAAGTTCCGACCGCGTGCCTGGTCGGCAGTGGCAACGGCAATATCGGGGTCTGGTCGACGGCCAGCCTTCCGCAGGCCAAGCTCAATAAGCCAAACCCAAGCTACAACCGACCCGTGCTTTATGGCGGAGCCTACACGCAGGTGTCCCGCCTGGGCATGCCGCTGGTCAACGAGGTGGTCATCGGCATCCCCCAAAAGGATTTGTTCAACGCGGCCAAGCCGACGCAGGATGGAGCGCTGGCCGATTA
>JBDSZD010000276.1:0-1532 GCA_039925325.1 Sphingomicrobium sp. | reverse complement strand
GTCAGGCGATCCGGCGGGCGAAGAAGGCGCGGCCGGATGCGCGCGTGCTGGTCACGGGTTGCGCGGCCCAGCTTGAGCCTGAGCGCTTCGCGGCCATGCCCGAGGTGGATCGGGTTGTCGGGAATGCGGAGAAGCTTTCGGCTCGAGCCTTCGCTCCAATCCGTCACCCCGGCCTTGAGCCGGGGTCCACCTTTACTTCCGTTAGCGCAGGCAAGTGGATCCCGGGTCAAGCCCGGGATGACGATGAGGCTCAAGTCTCCGACGTCATTGCGGCACCCGTCCCTCCCGTTCCCGCCGGCTTTCTCTCCCGAGTTCGCAGCTTCGTCGGCATCCAGACCGGTTGCGACCATCGCTGCACCTTTTGCACTATCTGGCAGGCACGCGGACCGAGCCGATCACTGCCGTTCGAGGCGGTCCGAGACGCTGTCGCGCGCGAGATCGACGCCGGCGCGATGGAAATTGCGCTGACCGGAGTAGACATCACCAGCTACGCAGGTGGTCTCGGCAATTTGTGCCAGCAGCTCCTCGCCAGCGAGCCGCGCCTGCAGCGGCTGCGGCTCTCGTCGCTGGACAGCATCGAGATCGATCCGGCGCTGGACGAGCTGATCGCCGGCGAGCCGCGGCTGATGCCGCACTTTCATCTTTCGCTGCAGGCAGGCGACGACATGATCCTCAAGCGCATGAAACGTCGGCATTCACGCGCCCAGGCGGTACGCATCGTGGCGCGGATCAGGGCAGTTCGGCCCGATTCCACTATTGGCGCCGATTTGATCGCGGGATTTCCGACAGAGTCTGAGAAGATGGCGCTCAACAGTCTGCAATTACTGAAAGATTGCGACATCGTTGCTGCGCACATCTTCCCCTTTTCGGCGCGACCGAACACGCCAGCAGCACGCATGCCGCAGGTAGCGCGGGAGATCGTCAAGGCGCGCGCGGGCCGACTGCGCGAAGCGGCTGCCAAACGGCGCACCGCCTGGCTCCAAGGCCTCGTCGGAACCGCGCAACAGGTGCTGATCGAAAACAGGGAAAAGGGTCACACCAACGCGTTCGCGCCGGTCCGGATCGCCGGAAGCCGCCGTGGCGACATCGGTAGCGCCCGGATTACCGGCATCAAGGATGACGCGCTGGTCGGAGTTTGGGCGTGAGCTGGCTTGATCGCCTGCGCGGCGGCTTTGCCAAGACCGCCGAGCGGGTCACGGACAATCTCACCGGACTTGCCAGCAAGGCCGCGCTGGATACGTCGACACTCGACGACATTGAGGAAGCGCTGATCGCGTCCGACCTCGGACCCGAAGCATCGAAGCGCATCCGCGACGCCATCGCCGCCCGCCGTTACGAGCAACTCGACGAGCGCGGGCTGCGCACGATCCTTGCCGAAGAGATCGAGAAGATCTTGGCTCCGGTCGCCAAACCGCTGGAAGTCTACGGCTTTCCGCGCCCACACGTCATTCTGGTGATTGGCGTCAATGGGTCGGGCAAGACCACCACGATCGGCAAGCTCGGCGCTTGGCTGAAAGCGCAGGATTATGGCG
>JBDSZD010000275.1:0-2606 GCA_039925325.1 Sphingomicrobium sp. | reverse complement strand
TCGTCGGCCGGAGTTTGAAGCGCGAACTCCCCAATTACGGAACGTTCGACGAAAAAAGGGTGTTCGCGTCCGGGCCGCTGCCCGAGCCGATCGACTTCCGCGGTGTGAAGCTGGGTGTTCCGATCTGCGAGGACATCTGGCTTGAGCCTGTGTGCGCGCATCTTGCAGCGGCGGGCGCTGAGATACTGCTCGTGCCGAACGGAAGCCCGTACGAGCTCGACAAGGATGACCTTCGCCAGCGCCTCGTCCGCTCGCGGGTGGTCGGGACCGGCTTGCCGCTCGTCTATCTCAACCGTGTCGGCGGGCAGGACGAGATCGTGTTCGACGGCTCGTCCTTTATCACACATCCGGATGGCGAACTCGTCGTCCAGATGCCCGATTGGGACGAGGATCTGCTCCTTACCGAATGGCAGCGAGGCGTGGACGGCTGGCGCTGCACGACCCGGGCCAGCCACCAGCTCGATCCGTTTCCGGGCGACGTCTACCGCGCCATGATGGTCGGGCTGCGGGACTATGTCGCGCGGAACGGTTTTCCAGGCGTGATCCTGGGGCTCTCGGGCGGGATCGATAGCGCGTTGTCTGCGGCGGTGGCGGTCGATGCTCTTGGCCCGGACAAGGTGTGGGGCGTGATGATGCCCTCCAAATATACCGGCAGCGAGAGCCTCGAGGATGCGCGGGAGAATGCGCGCCTGCTGGGCTGCCGTCATGATGTCATCGCAATCGCGCCAGCCGTGTCCGCACTCGACGCCATGCTTGGCGAGGCGTTCGCGGGCACGCAGCCCGGTCTGGCGGAAGAAAACATCCAGGCGCGGCTGCGGATGGTAACGCTGATGGCGCTGAGCAACCGCTTTGGCCACATGCTGCTGACGACCGGCAACAAGAGCGAGATGTCGGTCGGCTATGCGACGCTCTATGGCGACATGGCCGGCGGCTATTCGGTGCTGAAGGATGCCTACAAGACCACGGTGTTCGCGCTGTCGCGGTGGCGCAACCGGGTTCGGCCTGAAGGCGCGCTTGGACCGGAGGGCGCGGTGATGCCGCAGCGGGTCATCACCAAGCCGCCCAGCGCCGAGCTGCGTCCCGACCAGAAGGACGAGGACAGCCTGCCGCCTTACGCTTTGCTCGACCGAATGCTGGAAGGCCTGGTGGAAAAGGAATTGTCGGTGGCCGAGGTCGCAGCGGCAACGGGCGCCGATATCGCCATCGTCGCGGACATCGAGCGCAAGCTGCTCAACGCCGAGTACAAGCGCCGGCAAGCGCCGCCCGGAGTGAAGATCGGGAGTCGCAACTTCGGCCGCGACCGCCGCTATCCAATCAGCAACGCCTTCCGGACCGGCAAGTGACCGTCACCACCCGCTTTGCGCCGTCCCCCACGGGTAGACTGCATGTCGGCAACATCCGGACCGCGCTGCATAATTTCCTGTTCGCCCGCAAACATGACGGACAGTTTGTGCTGCGGATCGACGATACCGATCGGGAGCGTTCGACCGCCGCGTTCGACCAGAGCATTCGCGACGATCTGGACTGGCTTGGCCTGACACCCGATTCCGTGGCGCGCCAATCGGACCGGTTCGACCTCTATGAGCGGGAATTCGATCGGCTGAAGACGGCGGGCCGGGTCTATGCCTGCTTCGAAACGCAGGAAGAGCTGGAGCTTCGCCGCAAGATCCTCCTGGGGCGGGGGCTTCCACCGGTTTATGAGCGTAAGCCGTTAGATTCCCCGGAGGCACAAGGCCGCAAGCCGCATTGGCGCTTCCGACTGGATCACGATCAGCCGATTACATGGACCGACCTTGTACGAGGAGAGCAGAGGTTCGATCCCAAGCTATTGTCCGATCCGGTGGTCCGCCGCGAAGACGGCAGCTGGCTGTATCTGCTGCCAAGCGTGATCGACGACATCGACCTTGGCGTCACGCACATCGTGCGCGGCGAGGATCATGTGTCCAACAGCGCGGCGCAATTGCAGATGTTCGACGCGCTTGGCGCGCAGCGGTCGGAGCTGGCGCACGAGGCATTGCTGGTTGCCGCGGAAGGCAAATTATCCAAGCGGCTGGGCTCGCTCGGCGTCGAGGAGGTCCGAAGCTCCGGACTCGAGCCGATGGCCCTGCTGTCGGTCCTTGCCCGGCTGGGGACCTCACAGCCGGTGGAGCCGTTGACGTCATTGACCGAAATGGCCGGAGGGTTCGATTTCGGACACTTCGGCCGCGCTCCCGCGCATTTCGACCTGCACGACGTCGAGTTGATCAACGCACGATTGTTGCACGTCACCGATTTCCAAGCAGTTGCAGAGCGCTTGCCCGACGGTGCAACCGAGCAGGATTGGCTGCTGCTCCGAGGGAATCTCAACCGGCTCGATGAGTTTTCGACCTGGTTCACGGTCGTGGCGGGCGAGATTGCGGCGCCGGTGCTCGCCGACGACGATCGCGCATTTGTCAGCGAGGCGGCGCAAGTTGCAGAAAAGATCGATTGGACGGGGGAGCCTTGGCGCGATCTCATCGAGCAGCTCAAGCAGACCAGCGGGCGCAAGGGCAAAGCCCTGTTCCTCCCCCTGCGGCTCGCGCTGACCGGCCACGAGCATGGGCCGGAAATGAGCGCGCTGTTGCCGC
>JBDSZD010000274.1:0-4303 GCA_039925325.1 Sphingomicrobium sp. | reverse complement strand
GAACGCGTTTTCGACATGCTTTCTCGGATCGCTTCATGCTAGGTATCGGGACGGTGCTTTCCGCAGTGACGCGGGTGCAGTCGCCCGGATGGGCATGTCGGCTCGCTTTGCGGCCAAATGATGGTGGTGGAACGACCAAAAGTGCCCGGAATATCGTTAATCGATCGTTATTTGGCGCGTTCGATTGCAGTGCCGTTGGTCGGCACGCTGATCCTCGCCGCGATGCTGCTGGTGCTCGAAAAAATGCTGCGCCTGTTCGATTTCGTCGTGACGACGGGCGGACCTGTCAGCGTCGTGTGGAAGATGCTCGCCAATTTGCTCCCCGAATATCTCTCGCTCGGCATTCCGATCGGCCTGATGTTCGGCATTCTCCTGGCTTTCCGCAAATTGGCGCTTTCATCCGAGCTCGACGCGATGCGCGGCATCGGTATCGGCTACGGCCGTCTGCTGCGCGTCCCCTTCCTCTACGCAATTCCGTTGACGCTCCTGAATTTCGGCATCGTCGGTTACCTCGAGCCCTACTCGCACTACCGTTACGAAGGCCTGCGGTTCGACCTTAAATCCGGAGCTTTGGGCGCAGCGATCAATGTCGGCGAGTTCAACCAGCTGGGCCGCCGCCTCACGCTTCGCATCGACCGCAGCGAGAATGAGGGCAGCCAGCTCCACGGCATTTTCGTGGCGATGGAGGATCGCTCCGGGATGTCCGTCGCCGCCACCGCCGAACGGGGCCGGTTCCTGTCGACCGACGACCCCAACGTCATCCTGTTCCGGCTGGATCAGGGCCGGCTGATCCAGGATTCCCCCAAATTTGCGACTCCGCGCACTTTGTCCTTTGCCAGCTACGATTTGCCAGTCCGGCTGCCGTCGGTCGACCGCTTCCGTTCGCGCGGCGACGACATGGAAGAAGCCTTGATGCACGAATTGGTGCGGGTCGGTTATGGCCCGGGGACGGATGCCAAGGCGCGCACTGCGGCACGCGCCAATTTCCACTATCGCCTGGTCGAGGTGGTGATGATGCTGATGCTGCCATTTCTCGCGGTCGCTCTCGCCGTTCCGCCCAAGCGCAGCGCTTCGTCGCTCGGTATTTTTATCAGCCTGATCATGGTCGTCGCCTATCACAAGGTGAACCAATATGCCTTGCAAGCCGGGTCGCAGGGCCGGCTTGATCCGATCATCGCGACCTATGTCCCGCTGGTGCTGTTCTCGGCGCTGATCATCTGGATGTACCGGGTCGTCGCCTACAAGCCCGGCGGCCAGCCGATCGGCGCGCTCGAACGCGGCTTTGCGCAGCTCGCGAAACTCCTGCGCCGGCTGCTGCCGCGGACGCAGATGACATGATCAACCTACATTTCTTCCCGTCGCGGCGGATCGCATTCTACACCGTCAGGCTGTTCCTGACGCGCAGCCTGGCAGTGCTGGTCGCTCTCGTGCTGATCCTGATGTCGCTCGACCTGCTGGGCGAATCCGGGAAGATCCTCGGCGTTCCGGGCAACGGCGACGCGGACCTGTGGCGCTATGTGTCGCTGCGGATTCCGATGCTGGTCGCGCGGTTCCTGCCCTTTTCGGTCCTGCTCGGGACGCTGATCGCCTTCGTTGGCCTCAACCAGAACAGCGAAGTGGTGGCAATGAAGGCGGCCGGCATCTCCGCGCACCAGATCCTCGCCCCCTTGATCCTCGCCAGCGTCGGCGTCGCCGCCATCAGCTTCGCCTTCAACGAACTGGTGGTGGTCAAGTCCGCCCGCATTGTCACCGCCTGGAGCGACAATGATTACAAGCCGGTCCCCGCGGACAGCGGCATTTTGAGCAATGTCTGGCTGCTGTCGGGGGACGATCTGGTGCGCGCGCGGTTCGTCGGCGGCGCGGGGCGCAACTTCCGCGCCGAAGGCGTGACCATCTACGAGCGCGAGGGCGGGGTTCTCCTGCGGGTCATTCGGGCGGATCGCGCGCGGCCCGCGAACGGTGCCTGGCGGCTCGAGAACGCACGCATCTACGACGCCCGCATGAACCTGTTGCGCAAAGTCCCGACAACGATCGCGATGCACGGCATTTCGACGCGAGCACTGACGCTTGCCAAAGTCGATCCCGAGGAGCTCGACTTTTTCACGCTGAAGGACCGCATAGAGCAAATGAAGCGCGCCGGCCGGCCGACGGACGCCGCGCTCGCCGGCCTGTGGCACAAGATTTCCGGACCCGCCTCGACCCTGCTGATGCCGCTGCTCGCCGCCGTCGCGGCTTTCGGTCTTGCCCGGTCGGGACAAGTCCTGCTCCGCGCGGTCATCGGAATGGCGCTCGGCTTCACTTATTTCGTCGCCGACAATTTCAGCATCGCGATGGGCAACAGCGGCATCTATCCCCCGCTGATGGCCGCCTGGGCCCCCTTCTTCCTGTTCCTGCTGATCGGCGAAACGGTGCTGATCCGGAGTGAGGAATAAAAAAGAGCTCTGCGCGAGTATCAACGCGGGCCTGTTCCATTACACCGGCCAGGCTTGGCTGCCGGAGATCGGGCTCTTTTATTACCAGGCACGGTTCTACTCGCCAACGCTGGGGTGATTCCCGCAAATGGACCCGATCGGGTATGGCGATGGGATGAATATGTACGCCTATGTCGGGAACGACCCGGTGAATAAGGTGGATCCGAGTGGCTTACTCAAAGACAAGCCTTGTCTGGCGAGCAATGGCTGCTTCACAATCGGCGGGCATTGGGAGCAGGGGCCTGGCGCCCCTACCTACACCGATGGAGAGGGTGCCCAGGTTGTGACAGCGGGTAGACTGCACTGGGTTCCTCATGAGGTGTCACTAAACTGGATGCCCGGCCATGACCTGATCGACCGCCTATACGATCAAATCTCCGACAATGTGTTTGTCTGTGTTGGTGGTTCGGTCGTCGTCAGCGCTGAAGTTTGCGCGGGCGGAGGCGATTTTTACCTCACTGCAGGGGTAAATGTCACTCCAGGTCCTTCTGCTCAACTCGGATATACGCCACAAGGGGTGTCAAACTATTTAACAAAACTGGTCAGCTCAGGGCATCGCGCCGCTCGTAGGTCCACTTGGCCCGGGAGTTGGAAGGAGCTTGACAGCTTCGCCCCTTCAGAACGGCTCACCGACCGGGCCTAGGTTTCCGATTGTGGGCACTATGGGTGCGGGCGTTAGCTACGGTGTTTCTGGAACTGACTTGAGGAATAGCATCCACAACGCTGCCACCGGAGTGGCAAACGGGTTTTACGACCAACTCGGAAGACCGTACGACCCACCAGAGTAGAAATTAAAGGCCTTGCGCAATGTACTTTGACAAAAATACAATGGTAGCTAGAGCTATAGGGTCAATAGTTATTCTCTTAATTGGGTCTGGCGTAGTTTTGTTTGCATGGCGAACAAACAACAGCAACGTATTTATAATTAAAGCCGCATTAAGTGTTTTACTTGTCTGTGGTGGCATTGCGATTGCAATAAGATCCTTGCGATCCTATAAAAAAAGATAATATTACGTAGATTACGATGACAGTTTACTAATTGCACTAAATCTGTGATGCTGTCCCGATGGCGCGAATTACGGTGCGGAATTACGGTGGGATTACGGTGACGGTGGAATTACGGTGACAGTTTACTAAATGCACCAATTACCCTCTCTGGGAATTCCCAATTCCGGGGACACAATACTCTTCCCAATTCCGGGGACACAATACTCAATTGATCGCACCCAAATTAAACCACCGCCGTTCTGGAGATCATCCGATGCAGCTTCGCCCACCCCTCCTGCTGTTCTTCGCCGGCATGGCGCTGCCGGTCGCGGCCGCCTCGGCGCAGTGCGCCATCACGTACAAATATGATGCGCGCCGGCGGCTGGGGCGGTCCAGGACGGGCAGGGCGCCAAGACCGATTATGCGCACGACCGCGCCGACAATCGCGCCAACGTCATCGTCCAGAAGCAGTTTGCGGCATCGTGGGAAGCGGAAGCGTCCCCGCACCTCATCGCAATCGGGGCCTAGAATTGGCAAACGGATCGTCGGCGATCGGCGGCTGACGCTCGTGCTCGTTCGACACCAGACCCGTTTGCACGCAATCGCCCGCTGACGCCCGCGCGCTCGATGCGCGTCCTAAATCCGCCGCATTGACGTCTCATAAGTGTCACCCACATGAGGGCGCGTAGCCCTTTGAAACTGATTATTGAGGCACGGCGTGAAGCACGAGGCGATCAAGGCGGGCATCTGGAAGCGGTCGCATTATCTCGACCGAATGACGCTGCGCGACCTGTGGATCGCTTTCTTTCAGTATCCCGCGATCATCACTTATCTGGTGCTGACTG
>JBDSZD010000273.1:0-11687 GCA_039925325.1 Sphingomicrobium sp. | reverse complement strand
AGCCGTCCGGCGCACACGTTGAGAAATGCGCCGACGCCCGCGAGCAGGAATATGGGAGCGACCGCCAACTGGATGATGTGGGCGATTTGCGTTGCCGAGGAGGCGGTGATTTCGGGCAGCATGAGGCGCTACTCGTCCACGCGCATGCAGCTGGCGATTTCCAGCAGAAGTGCGCCGTTGACGACGAAGCTCACCGCCAGAACCCAGGCGAAGCTGGCGATCACTTCGGGGGTCGGACCGAACAGCCCGACCACGAGGGTTGCGATCGAGATCCCGGCGATGACGATCAGGGCGAGGACGAGATCGGTTGCTGCTGCGATCCAGGTCCACACGCGCACCGATCCTGTGCAGCGCAAGCTCGACGCTATCAACGCGACGCTGCGCAGAACCAGCCAGGCGGCGACCAAATGGAACGTCGGAAATACGTGGGTCAGCGGGTTGAGCACCAGGATCATGCCGGCAATCGCGGTCACGATGCCGGCAAGCGTGGCAAAGATTTTCGAATTGTGCCGCTGCGTGCCTGCGAGTGTTTCGACCAGCCCCGCGGCAAGCAGGAGCGAGCCGACGACATTGACGCCGCGAATCTGGTCAGCAAGCGGCAGCAACGCCGCACCCGCGCCGAGGAGGATGATCAGCAGCCCTGCGACCCCGATCAGGCGTGCGCGGCTATGGGCCGACCGGGATGCAGCCGTTGCCATGTTTATTCTATAGCCGCAGCGGAGGGGCCGTTCCAGCCATTGGGTTTAGCGAGCATTTTCTTGACGCCCCGCGCGGCCTGGCGGATCCGATGCTCATTCTCGACCAAAGCAATGCGCACGAAGCCTTCGCCTTCTTCGCCAAAGCCGACGCCGGGGGCGACCGCCACCTTCGCTTCGGTCAACAGGCGCTTGGAAAATTCGACCGAACCCAAGTCACGGAATTGTTCGGGAATTGGCGCCCAGGCGAACATGCTTGCTTGCGGGATGGGGATTTTCCAACCGGCCCGCCCGAAGCTTTGCACGAGCACGTCGCGGCGGGTGCGGTAAAGCTTGCGATTCTCTTCGATGATGTCCTGTGGCCCATTCAACGCGGCGGTTGCAGCGGCCTGAATCGGAGTGAAAGCGCCATAATCGAGATAGGATTTGACCCGCGCCAGCGCGCCGATCAGCCGCGCATTGCCGACTGCGAACCCGATGCGCCATCCGGCCATCGAATAGGTCTTCGACATCGATGTAAACTCGACCGCCACATCCTTCGCACCCGGCACCTGGAGAATGGAGGGCGTTGGCGTGTCGCCGAAATAGATCTCCGCATAAGCGAGGTCTGAGATCACGATCAGGCCGTGCTCGCGCGCCACCTCGATCAGGCGCGTGTAGAAAGCGATGTCGGCGACATAAGCCGTCGGGTTGGACGGATAGCCCACCACCAGCACCTTCGGCCGTGGCACGGTGAAGCGCATCGCAAGCCGCAGCCGCTCGAAGAAATCCTCGCCCGGAGCAGCGGGGATTGATCGGATCGCGGCGCCCGCAATGATGAAACCGAAGGTGTGAATCGGGTAGCTCGGGTTCGGGGCGAGCACGACGTCGCCGGGGGCGGTAATTGCCTGAGCGAGGTTGGCGAGTCCCTCCTTCGAACCGAGCGTCACGATCACTTCCGTGTCGGGATTGAGCTCCACACCGAAGCGGCGCTGGTAATAAGCGGCCTGCGCCCGCCGAAGCCCCGGGATTCCCTTGCTGGCCGAATAGCGATGGGCCGTCGGCTTGCTGGCAACCTCGCACAGCTTGGCGATCACGTGCGGCGGCGGCGCGCCGTCGGGATTCCCCATGCCAAGATCGACGATGTCTTCGCCGGCTGCACGTGCCGCGGCCTTCATCGCATTGACTTCGGCGAAGACATAGGGCGGGAGGCGCTGGATGCGGTAAAAATCATCGGTCATGGTGCGCGACTCATGCCGATGATGTTGCGGTGCGGCAAGTCTGCTTCGACTTCGCGAACGATCCCGCCTACATCGGACCCATGAACGACAAGCTCGACAGCGCCCCCGCAGGGTTCCCGAACCTTGAAGATTGGCAGCATTGGACATTGGTGATGGGCAAGGCCCAGCAAATGCTGATGGAGTCTTGGGCCGACGGCGTGACCAAGGACCAGCCCTTCCCGGCGTGGCCCCCTGCTGCCGCTTTCGCTTTCGGAGTGCCGGTTGAGGCGGGTGAGGCCGGACCGGGCGCTGCTCCGGCCGCAACCGTCGATCCGATGGCGCTGATGACGGCCGGAGCCCAAGCGTGGGCCGAAGGCCTCAAGGCGTGGAGCCAGGTGCTTGGCGCTGTGCCTGTCGC
The DNA here is from genome assembly GCA_039925325.1 of Sphingomicrobium sp. GTDB lineage: Bacteria > Pseudomonadota > Alphaproteobacteria > Sphingomonadales > Sphingomonadaceae > Sphingomicrobium. The sequence continues at coordinate 9,375 of JBDSZD010000273.1, read as the reverse complement.
CGCGCCGACGAAGGTCAAGGACCGGCGCTTTGCTGCGCCCGAGTGGAGCGAAAACCCGCTGTTCGACACGATTCGTCAGACCTATCTCGCCTTGTCGGACCGGATGCTGGGTTCGATCGAGGAGATTGAGGGCGTCGACGCCGAAGGCCGGGCCAAGCTCAAATTCGCGGTGCGCGCCTATCTCGACGCGATGAGCCCGTCGAACTTCGCGCTGACAAATCCGCAAGTGCTTAAGAAGACCATCGAGAGCCGCGGAGAGAATTTGCTGCGCGGGCTTTCGCACATGCTCCGCGACATTGCCGCCGGGCAAATGACGCAAAGCAAGCCTGGCGCATTCGAGGTCGGCAGGGATCTCGCCACCACGCCCGGCAAAGTCATCCACGAGAATGCACTCTATCAGCTGATCCAATACACGCCGACCACGGACAAGGTCCTGACGACGCCGGTCGTGGTCTTCCCGCCGTGGATCAACCGCTTTTACATTCTCGACCTCACGCCGGAGAAAAGCTTCGTCAAATGGTGCGTCGAGCAGGGCATCACCTTGTTCATGGTCAGCTGGAAGTCCGCCGACGAAAGCATCAAGGACATCACGCTCGACGACTATGTCCTGCGAGGCCAAATCGACGCGATCGACACGGTTCGCGATCTGCTGGAGGTCGAAAGCGTCCATGCTGTCGGATATTGCGTTGCGGGGACCACGCTCGCAGCGACGCTCGCCTACCTGCAAGCGCAAGGTCAGGCGGACAAAGTCAAATCGGCGACCTTCTTCACTGCGCAGGTCGACTTTTCGGAAGCCGGGGATCTCAAGCTGTTCCTCGGCGACGAGGTGATGGGGCTGCTCCAGCAATTGACCACCGAGAAGGGCTATCTCGACGGTCGCTACATGGCGGCGACCTTCAACCTGCTGCGCGGCCGCGACCTCATCTGGAATTATGTCGTGAACAATTATTTGCTCGGTGAGGAGCCGCCGCCGTTCGACCTGCTGCAGTGGAACAGCGACACTACCAACCTGCCGGGCGCTTGGCATCGCGACTATCTTGAAACGCTCTACCGCGGGAACAAGCTGATCGAGTGCGGCGCAATCAAGGTCGCGGGGGTCGGCATCGACCTGACATGTGTCGACACGCCCAGCTACATCCAGGCCGGTCGCGAGGATCATATCGCGCCGCCCGAAAGCGTCTGGAAAGTGATGCACCACCTTGGCGGAGACAAGCGCTTCGTGCTCGCCGGGTCAGGCCATATCGCCGGCGTGGTCAACCATCCGTCCGCCGGCAAGTATCAATATTGGATCAACGACGGTCAGTCCGACACGCTTGATGCATTCGTGGAGGGTGCGATCGAACACAAGGGCAGCTGGTGGCCGGACTGGGTCCAATGGTTGAAGGGACTCGATTCGGCGGAGATCGGGGCCAGTGGCGCCCGGGTTCCCGGTGAGGGAAAGCTGCCGGCTATCGAGGACGCGCCCGGGCGCTATGTTCGCGAGCGCTGACGGCGGCCGCTTTTGTCTTTGGCGACCAATGAGGAGAGCTGCTTGCACGACGAGTCTCTGACGGACAGGCCGCTGATTGGTCCAAGGGTTCGGCGGCTTCTCAGGATCCTGCTGCTCTCGCTCAGCCTTGCCGTCGGCTCCACCATGATCCTGCTGTGGGTGCTGATGCAACTCAAGGACGGGCGCTATCTTGGCGATTACAACGTCTTCTGGGGCATTGCCGATGCGCCCATGGAATATGTCTACCGCCGCTATCGCTTCGCATATCCGCCGACCGCTTTGTTGCTGATCCGGCCGTTTGGATTCCTGGAATTCTGGTGGGCCTACGCGCTCTGGATCGGCGCGGGGGTGCTGGCGATGGTCACGGCGGCGCGCCGCATGGTCGGGTGGGACGCAATCCTATTCGGCTTCATCTCCTATGCCGGGATCGGCGTCGTAGTGGGCGGGCAAACCAGCTTGTTCGTCGGCGCTCTGATCGTCGCTGGGCTCACGATCGCACGACCGCAAGCCGCCGGAATCCTGTTGGGCGTTGCTGCCGCCATCAAGCCGCAGTCGCTTCTGGCGGCGCCGATCGCGCTCATCGCCTCGCGCAACTATCGGGCCATTGGCTGGGCGGCAGCGACGGGCGCTTTGCTGTTCGCCGTAACAATACTGCTCTGGGGCGTGGATCAGTGGATCGACTGGTTGGCGAGCATTCAGCACTTTTCGACCTACCTGCGGGACCATGATCTCGACCAGGCGGATAAGGGGATCTACGGTCTTGCCCTTCAGCTCGGGCTGCCCGGCTAGCTGTATTATATCGGAATACCGCTCGGAGCGGCCTGTGTCTGGAAAGTGTTCCGGAGCGCCGCCGGTCCGCTCGACCGTTACGCCGCCTTCGCCACCGGGACCATCCTCATGTCCCCGTATACGCTCGATTACGATCTGATCGGCCTGACCATCGCCGCCGTCGGCCTGCTGTTCGACGAGCGTCGGCCGATCGTCATGTGGATCGCGGCCGCTTTGATCATCACGTCATTCGGCGCGAACGTCGGAGTGATTATGCTGGCCATCGCTCTGACCAGACAGTGGTGGCAGCCGGACGGGCGTGAAGCTGCAACAGGCGTACCGGTCGGAAACCTCAATCGAACGCGGGCGTAGCGGCGCCCTATAGGATTCCGCCGCCGAGCATCAGTCGAAGCACGCCGACCACGATCACGAAAAAATTGAGGTTTCGCCCCGAGTTGGTGCGCGACGCCATCCCGACGGCAGCGCCGATCACCGCAAGCGGGATGATCAGCCAATTGGCCCACCCCAGCAAAGGCAGGAAGGCGACCGCTGCGAAGACGAGCGCGACACAGCCGATGATCAGCGAGACGATGTTCAGCATGCTCGTCCCCTTAGCATCTAGTGCGCCGTTTCTACAGGGGCGATTCGTGCCAGAGTTTTGGGTCCGCAGGTAATTGTAAGAGCGCCGACCGGCTCCCGCATCGGCCATTCGCCGCGAACCTCCTTCGTCACCAGTGCTTGGGTAAACCTCCCTTGCGAACGCGTAGGGATTAGCTCGACGCGGACCTGGACCGGATAGCTTTCCATCACCAGAGGCTGTCCCCAGTCGATGCGATACCCACCGGTCGGCACGACCACCTTGCCAGTGACGATCAAAGTCGGCGCGGATCCGGGCCCCGGCATGGCGTTGACCCACGCGCGCCAGTCACTCGATTGAACGATCGGACAAGACGTTGCGGCAGGTTGGACCGGGGTCGAAGACGGCGGTGCTGCGGCTGGATGCTGCACGCAGCCAGCCAGCGTGGCAACGAGGAGCGGTGCAAAACGCATGACGTTCGAATGTTCAGCCAGCAGCATCGGTTCCCTGGGGAGGCTGGCGGACGAGCGCCCAGACATAGAGCGCCAGCGCGGTCCAGATCGCACCGAAAGCGATTGCGTGGGCGGTCGTGAACGCTTCTCCATAGACGGCGACAGCCAGCAAGAATTGGAGCGTCGGCGCCAGAAACTGGAGCATCCCGAGCGTCGAATAAGGGAGCCGTCGAGCTGCGGCGGTGAACAGCAAAAGCGGTGTCGCGGTGACCAATCCCGACGCGATGAGCAAGCTCGTGTCGTGCGTGCTTGTGCCCAGCGCCGGCTGGCCGGAGAATAGTTCGAACGCAAGCCACAATATTGCAGCAGGGACGAGCATTGCTGTCTCGATGGTGAGTCCGGTTGGAGAATCCACCGGCGCCATTTTCCGCAATAGGCCATAGGAGGAAAAGCTGATGCACAGGCCAAGACTGATCCACAGCTGGTCGAGCGCGCCGACCGCGAGCGCGGCGATCCCGGCCCCCGCAAGCGCGACCGCTACCCATTGCAGCCGCGAAAGCCGCTCCTTGAGGACGAAGCGGCCGAGCAGGACATTGGCCAGCGGGTTGAGATAGTAACCGAGGCTTCCGGCGAGGATATGGCCGTTGGCGATCGCGTAAATATAGAGTAGCCAGTTGATGGCGATCAGCAGCGCCGTGAGGGCTAACAGCCCGATTAGCTTCGGCTGCCGAACGGCGCTGACAAGCCCGGCAAAGCCGCCCGTGACGGCCAGCAAGAACAGCAGCAACGGCAGCGACCACAGCACGCGATGCGCGACGATATCGACCGGGGGGACGTTGGGCAGCTGCTTGAAATAGATCGGGAGAACACCCCAGAAGCTATATGCCGCGAGCCCGTAGCCGAAGCCCGAACGACGGGTGCGCGCCTGCGCGTCGATTGTCTCCGAAGCACTCATTCAGCCCGCCCCTAGTGACGAGAGCGGACAAGTAAAGGTGCCGCCTTGCGGGCTTGGGGTAGGGTCTGTTCGCTAGGCCGACACCGCTTCAATCGAGCTGAACCAAACTCCAGTGTCGAGATGTGGAGCGCGCGCCCATGAATTGACCCGCGGCCTGGCCGACGTCGATTAAATTGAGCAGCGTTGCGACCATTATGCTGTGGTTGAAGGCGGATGATGAACGCGCGGTTGGTTGAATCGCGCGCGAAGCCCTGCCACTTAGGGGCGGAAGGACGGGCAATGCTGAATTATCGCGCTTTTTGCATCGTGCTGATGGCCCTGGCTGCCGCCGCATGCACCAGCCCGAAAAAGCCGCGCCTGGTTCCGCAAATGGTGTCCGCACCGCAAACGAAAGCCGACGGCTGGAAGTCGGTGGCGACGGCTGCGGACGAAGACCGGATCCAGCGGGTCGGACTCGCCTGGGCATCGGCGCTGCAGGACGCGCGCAAGAGTTCGGCGGCAGAGGTTCGGGCCGAAGGAAATTTGCTGAAGCCGCGCGCGGCGCTGGCGCGTCCGGCCCCGACACCGGGAAGCTATTATTGCCGGCTGGTCAAGCTTGGCCGGACCAAGCCGCGTGAGCCCGCCTTTGCCAAGTTCAAACCCTTCTTCTGCTACGTGGAGGTCGAAGGCGATTTGCTGACGATCGTCAAACAGACCGGCGATACGCGACCCGCGGGCCGGTTGTGGGAAGACGATATGGCCGATCGGCTGATTTTCCTGGGCAGCCTCGCGCTCGGGGACGAACAGCAGCCCAAAGCCTATGGCGACGATGCGAAACGCGACATGGCGGGTGTATTGGAACGGATCGCGCCGTTCGAGTGGCGGCTCGTGATTCCCTGGCCGCAAGGGTCGTCGAAGCTCGACGTGTTCGAGCTGAAGCCGGTGGAGCAGCAACCGGAATGACCGGAGCCGGCTTGCTGGCCGATCCGGCGGAAGTTCGAGCGCATCTGGTCGCCGCCGCCTCCGCGGGGGAAGCCATCACTTATTCGGAATTGCTCGGCCATCTCGGCCATGCGTTCTCACGCCCCAAGATGCGGGCGCTGTGCAAGGTGCTCGGCCATATCGACGATGAGGCCTCGGAACGTGGCGAGCCGGAGCTGGCGGTGCTCGTCGTGCGCCAATCCGATGGACTGCCGGGCCAAGGGTGGTGGGTCGCGGGTGGCGCCGCGAACCATGACTATGCGGGTTTGTGGGAGGGACCGCAGGCGAGGGCACTGATCGAGCGATTGCAGGGCCACGCGTTCGACTATTGGCAGGCGAACAGCTAAGCGCCCGCTTTATGGCCGAAGCGTATGACAAGACATTCACCGTCGCGGAAGACGACGACGGCATTCGGCTCGACCGCTGGTTCAAGCGTCACATGCCGGACGTCAGCTTCAACATCGTCTCGCGCTGGGCGCGGACGGGGCAGGTGCGGCTCGACGACAAGAAGGCGGCCCCGGGCGACAGGATTGCAACCGGTCAGCGGCTGCGCTTTCCCGACCCCGATGGTCTTCCAGACCGCTCGGAAAAGCCGCAGCGGGTGCGCGAGCCGCTGACCGACGAAGAAGCCAGCTATGTGCGCGACATGGTGATCTATCAGGATCGCAACGCGTTCGTTCTATCCAAACCGCCGGGGCTCGCAACGCAGGGCGGAACCAAGACCCACCAGCACCTCGACCGGCTGCTCGACGGTCTGGTCGATGACGACGAGGCGCGCCCGAAGCTGGTGCACCGGCTGGACAAGGACACGTCGGGCGCGCTGCTGGTTGCGCGCACCTCGCGGGCGGCGGCGCAGTTCGCCAAGGCATTTTCGTCGCGGACTGCGCGCAAGGTGTATTGGGCGATCGTCGTCGGTGTGCCGGCGGGCCAAGAAGGACTGATCGACCTGCCGCTGGCCAAGCAACCGGGCACCGGGGGCGAAAAGATGCACGTCAGCAAGGAAGCTGGTCTGGCCGCGCGCACCCGCTGGCGGTTGATCGATCGCGCGGGCAACCGGGCGGCATGGTTGGAGCTGCAGCCGCTCACGGGGCGGACCCACCAGTTGCGCGTGCACATGGCCGCGCTTGGCCATCCGATCGTCGGCGACGCCAAATATGGTGGCCCGGAAGCGTTCCTGACCGGCGGCGTCAGTCGGAAAATGCACCTCCATGCGCGCCGCATCCGCGTCGATGCGCCAGGGGGCGACACTATCGATGTCACCGCCAACCTGCCGGATCATTTTGCCGAATCGCTCGAAATGCTTGGTTTCGACGCCATGGACGGCGATCGGCTCCCGCTCGACAAGCCGTCGAAGGATGCCGATCCGGCGGCCAAGGCCAAGCGCGCTTCGGCCGCCGCAAAGGCACGGCGCCAGGATCGCAAGGGTGAGCGCCGGTCACGGGGGGCACAGCCGAAGCCACGCAAGAAATGACCCGGTTGGTCATTTTCGATTGCGACGGAACGCTGGTCGATAGCGGTGCCAACATCTATCGTGCTTTGTCGGAGGCGCTTGCGCAGCACGATCTTCCGGCACCTCCGCTCCTCACGGCCCGGCGCGTCATCGGTCTCAGCCTGGTCGAGGCGATGGCGGCGCTAGTCCCCGATCTTCCCGCAAGCCAGCACGTCGAGCTGGCCGAATGCTACAAAGCCCGCTTCCAGGCGCTGCGCGTCGGCGGGCATGTCGAGGAACCCCTGTTCGACGGCATCGTCGACCTCCTGCACGCCCTCGAGCAGGATGGCTGGCTGCTCGCCGTCGCCACCGGCAAGTCGGATCGCGGCCTTAAACATTGCCTCGACGCGAATAATATTCACGCCCGCTTCGTGTCGCTGCAAACGGCCGACCGGCACCCGTCCAAGCCCCATCCGTCGATGGCGCTGCAGGCGATGGCGGATGCCGGCGCGTCCCCGGACTCGACCGTCGTGGTTGGCGACACCAGTTTCGACATGGGGATGGCAGTCGCGGCGGGCGCCTATGGGATCGGTGCCGCCTGGGGATATCATGAACGCGAGGAACTGCTTGCCGCCGGTGCTGCTTGCGTTGCGACCGAACCGGGCGAGGTGGCGCAGCTGGCGTCCTCATTGTTGGAGCCGCGCGATGGACGATGAACTTGTGTGGAAGCGCCGCTTCCTGCTGTCGATGCTTGCGCGCCTGGCCGGAGTCGCGGTCTTCCTGTTCGGGGTCGCCGTCATGGTCACGGACGTGGTGCGCGACGGGGGCTGGCCGCAACTGGGCGCAATATTGGCCATCGTCGGAGCGATCGGATCGGTCGTTGCGCCCAAGCTGGTGCGCAAGAGCTGGGAGCGTCAGTGAAGCGGTTCTGGAAGTCAGTGGTCGCGGTCGAAGAGCAAGGCGGGTGGGCAATCTACCTGGATGGCCGACCGCTGCGCACGCCAGCTCGGGCAATGCTCCTGCTTCCGTCGCAACGACTGGCCGATGTTATCGCAGAGGAGTGGCGACGCGCGCCGGAGGATGAAGTGAAGCCGCGCGCGATGCCGGTGACCGGGCTAGCCAATGCCGCGGTCGACCAAATTGCGTCGGATCGGGCGAGGTTCGCCAATGGCCTTGCGAAATATGCCGAGGCGGACCTGATTTGTTATCGGGTGGAAGGTCCGGGACCTCTGGTGTCGCGCCAGGAAGAGCATTGGAACGCGCTGCTCGACTGGGCGCGCCGGCGGTTCGATGTCGAGTTCCGAATTACCACTGGCCTGCTCCATGTGCCGCAGCCGGACGAGACCGTGAAGCGCCTCCATCAGGCGGTCGGCGCGCTCGATCCGCTTGTCCTTGCCGGGCTGTCGCAGCTGGTCACCATCGGCGGATCACTCATCGCCGGATTGGCGGTGGTGGAGCTAGCTGTCAGCGTCGACCAAGCCTGGCTCGCGGTCAGCATCGACGAGCGTTGGCAACTCGAACAATGGGGCTCCGACGCCGAGGCCGAAGCGGTGCTGGAAAAGCGCAGGCGAGACTTCTTCGTCGCGGCGCAATTTGTCGCGCTGCTCTAATTGGGGCGTTCGACCAAATTGCGCACGAACGGAATCAAATAGGGCTGGCGATCGCGGCGCATACGCTCGGCCGAGATGATCGCCTGAACGTCTTTGACGCAGCGGTCCATCTCCGCGTTGATCAGTACATAATCATATTCACCCCAATGGCCGATCTCGCCGGCGGCGCGGCGCATGCGACCCTGAATCACGTCCTCGCTGTCCGTCGCACGTGATCGCAGGCGGCGTTCCAGTTCTTCCATCGAGGGCGGCAGAATGAAGATGCTGACGAGGTCGGTCCCAAACGCGCCGCGCAGCTGCTGTGTGCCTTGCCAGTCGATGTCGAACAATATGTCGCGCCCCTGCCGGAGCGCTTCTTTGATCGGCTCCTTGGGCGACCCGTAACGATGGTCGAAAACATAGGCCCATTCGGCCAACTCGCCGTCATCGACCAGACGCTCGAAATGTTCACTGTCGACGAAATGATAATCCACATCGTCCACTTCGCCCGGGCGCTTCGGGCGCGTGGTCGCCGACACCGACATGGTCACATCCGTGTCGCATTCCAGGAGCATATTGGAGATCGTCGATTTGCCAGCACCGGACGGAGACGAAAGCACGATCAGGAGTCCGCGGCGGCGGCGCGATTGATCGTCGTGAAGCGGGTCCATGACCGCTCTTGCTTCGGACAGACCGTGGCCGTCAAGCGACCAATGGTGCAGTGCACAAAAATTTCTCTTGAAATCCCAGTCGCACCCCTATATTGTGCAGTGCAACAAAGAGGGACGTTCGAACATGGCAGACGAAACAAAAGTGAACGCCGACGTGGCGGTGGAGGCCCCGGCCAAAGTTGCTGAAGCCGTCGTAAAAACAGCCGCGAAGGTCGTCAAGGACAGCACCGATGCCGGCAAGCGTGCGCGTGCTGCATATGCCCGCAAGCGTCGGGCTGCAGTCAAGACTGCGGCCAAGGCACCCAAGACGCCCGAGGCACCCAAGATTGTCGCGAGCCGTGCAGCACCAAAGCGCCGTGCGACCCGCACCACCGTTCGCAAGGTTGCGGCGGTCACTCAAGAAAGGATCAAGAACGTGAGCAATACCACTGCCAATTTCTTCCGTGGGTTCGATTCCGTTCCCGCTTTCGCTCCCTTCCAGTCGC
>JBDSZD010000272.1:0-5385 GCA_039925325.1 Sphingomicrobium sp. | reverse complement strand
CGCGGCTGATCTGGCCATCGCTATTGGCATCGAGACGCGCGAACATTTGGGCGGGATCGCCCTGGCGCTGGGACCGGGTGCCTGCCCACTTGGCGGCGCGATCGCCACGACCGGCATGCGTCGCCTGCATTTCGGCCTGAGTGATTGCTCCGTCGCGGTTCGCATCGACGCGGGCGAAATGCTGCTGGACCCTGGCCTGCACCTCGGCGCGGGTCTGGACCTTCGCGGCCAGCGGCGTTTGCGTAGCTGGGGCTTGAGCAAGGGCCGGGGCGACCCCGGCAAGAATAGCGGCTGCAACGCCGCCCAACAGGAACGCTTTCATGTGTGATCTCCTCGTGAATTCTTGGCGGGGCTACCAACCGCATTCTGTATCGTGCTTGAACGGGGGATTGCGGGGTGGCAAGGCGCGCGCCATCGTGCAGCAGGGGGAATGAATGTCAGAAACTGTCCGCCGCGTCGTGCTTGCCTTCTCGGGAGGGCTCGACACCAGCGTGATCCTGAAATGGCTGCAGCAGACCTACAATTGCGAGGTCGTGACCTTTACCGCCGACCTTGGGCAGGGTGAGGAGCTGGAGCCGGCGCGTCACAAGGCCGAACTGCTCGGCGTGCGGCAGGAACATATCTTCATCGACGATCTCCGCGAGGAATTCGTCGGCGACTATGTGTTCCCGATGATGCGCGCCAATGCACTGTACGAGGGGCTGTACCTGCTCGGCACGTCGATCGCCCGCCCGCTGATCGCCAAGCGCCAGATCGAGATCGCGCATCAGGTGGGGGCGGATGCGGTGTCCCATGGCGCGACCGGCAAGGGCAACGACCAGGTTCGCTTCGAGCTTGGCTATTACGCGCTCGATCCCGACATCAAGGTGATCGCTCCGTGGCGCGAATGGGACCTGACCAGCCGCAGCGCGCTGATCGAATTCGCCGAAAAGCACCAAATCCCGGTGCCGAAGGACAAGCGCGGGGAAAGCCCGTTCTCCACCGACGCCAACCTTCTCCACACCTCCAGCGAAGGCAAAGTGCTCGAGGATCCGTGGGTCGAAGTGCCGGATTATGTCTTCTCGCGCACTGACGATTTCATCACCGCGCCCGATACACCTGAAGAAATCACCGTCGAGTTCAAGCAGGGCGACGCGGTGGCGGTGAATGGCGCGACACTCAGCCCGGCGGCCCTGCTGACTACACTCAACGCGCTTGGCAAGCGCCATGGAATCGGCCGGCTCGACCTGGTCGAGAACCGTTTCGTGGGAATGAAAAGCCGGGGCATGTACGAGACTCCGGGCGGCACGATCCTGGCGGCGGCGCATCGCGCGATCGAGCAGCTGACGCTCGACCGCGGCGCCGCACACCTCAAGGACGAGCTGATGCCGCGCTATGCCGAGTTGATCTACAACGGCCTGTGGTTCTCGCCCGAGCGCGAGATGTTGCAGGCAGCGATCGACCATAGCCAGGCCAAGGTCGAAGGCATTGTGCGGATGAAGCTGTTCAAGGGCGCGGTTCATGTCACCGGCCGCAAATCGCCGCAAAGTCTGTACAGCGAGAAGATCGTCACCTTCGAGGACGACGCCGGCGCCTATGACCAGAAGGACGCCCAAGGGTTCATCAAGCTGAACGCGCTACGGCTGCGCCTGCTGGCCCGCCGCGACCGGTCCGGTTCTGCTTGAGGGCATGAGCGACCAAGGGGATCAGACCGCAGTGGCCGACCCCGCTCGGCCGTGGTGGGAACAGCGCTGGTTCGTGGCGCTGGTCATCCTTCTGGCGGCCGTGCCTCTGCTCTATCCGCGCGTGCCTCCTTTGGTCGATTTGTTCGGCCACATGGGCCGGTACCGCGTCGAGCTCGATCTCGATACCTCTCCGTGGCTGAGGCTCTATTACGGATTCCGCTGGTCCGCGATCGGGAATCTCGGGGTCGATATCCTGATAATCCCCTTCGCCAAGCTGTTCGGGCTCGAACTGGGCGTAAAGCTGATCGTGATGGCGATCCCGCCGCTGACGGTCGCCGGGTTCCTGTGGGTCGCGCGCGAGGTTCACGGCCGCATCCCGCCGACCGCGTTGTTCGCTTTGCCGTTCGTTTACAGCCATCCGTTCATGTACGGCTTCGTCAATTTCGCGTTGGCGATTGCGCTGGCGTTTCTGGCGTTCGGTCTATGGCTGCATCTTGGGCGGCGCGAGAAACTGAAGCTGCGCGCGATGCTGTTCGTGCCGATCTCGCTGATCGTATTTTTCACGCATACCTATGGCTGGGGCGTGCTCGGGCTGCTGTGTTTCTCCGCCGAAGCGGTGCGGCTGCATGACCGGGGCTTGGGCTGGTTCAAGTCGGCGATCTACGCCGGCGCGCAAGCGGCAGTGATGATCCTGCCCTTGTTCATCATGCTCCTGTGGCGCGGCGAAACGAACAGCGGAATGATTCGCGGCTGGTTTAACTGGAAGTGGAAGGCGTTCTACCTGCTTCAGTCGTTTCGCGACCGGTGGGAATGGTTCGACAAGGGGTCGCTCGCCGTCGTCGGTCTGGTTTTGGTGTTTGCGCTCGCCCATCGCAAGCTGGCGTTCTCGCGCAACCTCCTGTTCTCGGCGTTCGTGCTGCTGATCGGGTTCTTGCTGATCCCGCGGACGATCTTCGGTTCGCATTATGCCGATATGCGGCTGATCCCCTACGTGCTCGCGGTCGCGGTACTGGCTATTCGCTTCAGGAGCGAGGTTCGGTCCGGGCTTGCACAGATGCTCGCGGTGGCGGGCCTCGCTTTCTATCTCGCTCGTATCGGCGGGCATGTGCTCAGTCTTGGAATGGCGGCGGACGACCAGAACGCGAAGCTGGAGGCGTTGAATCATGTCCCGATGGGCGCACGCGTCGCGTCCATGGTCGCGCAAGAGCGGTGCGACCGGGCATGGAACATGCCCCGCAACAGCCATCTGGGCGGTATGGTGATCGTTCGCCGCCACGGATTTTCCAACGATCAATGGTCGATCCAGGGGCAGAATCTGCTCCAGCTGCGCTATCACGAGCCCGGCCCCTATCGCGCCGACCCGTCGCAGATGGTGCGTGGAATGCACTGCCGTCGTCGGACGGCGTGGCGGGTCGACTATGCGTTCAGCAAGCTGCCGCGCGACAAGCTCGATTATTTGTGGACGATCGACCCACCGCCGCTCGATCCCAAGTGGACCGAAGGGATGCAACCGGTCTGGCGCGGCAGGGGGTCGATCCTCTATCGGTTGAATCCATGAGCGCGCTTTCGATCGTCATTCCCTGCTTCAACGAGGAAGCCTGCATCCCGACGCTGCATGCGCGGCTGACCGCGGCGGCGACCGCAGCGGTGGGCGAGGATTATGAAATCGTGCTGGTCAACGACGGCTCGCGGGACGGAAGCTGGGCGCTGATGGAGGCGCTGAGCGCGCGCGATCCGCATCTCGTGGCGGTCAATTTGTCGCGCAATCACGGGCACCAGCTCGCGCTGACCGCCGGCCTCGATCTCTGTCACGGCGCGACCGTGCTGATCATCGATGCCGATTTGCAGGATCCGCCGGAACTGCTCGGCCCGATGATGGAGACAATGCGCGCCGAACAGGCGGACGTGGTCTACGGCGTACGCAAGAGCCGCGCGGGCGAAACGGCGTTCAAGCGCGCGACGGCACACGGATTCTACCGGTTGCTGTCGCGCGCGACCGAAGTGGATATTCCGCTCGACGCCGGCGACTTTCGATTGATGAGCCGGCGCGCGCTCGATGCCTTGCTGGCAATGCCGGAGCAGGCGCGCTTCATTCGCGGGATGGTGGCTTGGATCGGCTTTCGCCAAGTACCGTTCGCCTATGACCGCGCGGAGCGGCACGCCGGCACCACCAAATATCCGTTTGGCAAAATGGTGCGTTTCGCACTCGACGCCTTGACCGGATTTTCGTCGGCACCGCTGAAGCTCGCGAGCCATGCCGGGCTGCTGCTGTCGCTCGGCTCGCTGCTGATCATCCTCTATATCGCCTACGCCTTCGTCAGCGGGCAGAGCATTCAGGGCTGGACCTCGCTGATGCTGGTGGTTGTGGTGCTCGGTGCGGTGCAGATGTTCGTGCTGGCGCTTCTCGGCGAATATATCGGGCGATTGTACAATGAAGCCAAGCGGCGGCCGCTGTATATCGTGCAGGACATTGCCGGCGGCGGGGCGCGCGAGGCGCGGCTGGGTTATCTCGCCGACGCGACCACGAACAAGGATAGCCCGGGCGGGAGCGGTACACGCCCGATCAAGTGACGCTCGCTCGCGAACACCCGCTCGAGCGCGGAGTTCAAAACGCGTCCGGGCATGACGAGATCGCTGTCTTCCTTGCCGCCGATGCGGGAGGACAGTCGCTTGGCGACGGCGAGGGGAAATAGCAGGCTGTTGAAATAACCGATCGCTTCGACCTTGAGCGGTGAGGCTGCGAACAGTCTCTGCAATTGGCCGCGCGAGTAACGGCGATGATGGTGGTTGACCACGTCATGCGCCGACCACATCCACTGATGCGCGGGCACGGTGGCGACAAGCTTGCCGCTTGGTTTCAGGCAGGCGGCAATGGCCTTCAAAGCGGCTGCATCATCCGCGATATGTTCGATCACGTCGAACGCGCCGACCAAGTCGAAGTGGTGCTTCGGCACTCCGTTGAGTTCGGGCAAGGGCGCGCTTAGCACGGCCTTGCCGAGGCGCTTTTCGGCTAACTGGCGCGCGGTGGGATCAACCTCGAGCGCGTGCACTTCGCCGAACTCGGACAGCATCGCCAGATTGTGCCCCGTGCCGCAGCCAATCTCGAGCAGCCTTGCGCCCGCGGACGGCAGTGCCTTCCGGCGGATCAGCGCCGCGATTACCTGGCGGCGGGCGCGATACCACCAGTGCTGTTGATCCAGCGCGGCCATGGTGTCGTAAACGATGCGTTCCATCAGCCGAACACCCATTGGCGATTGAGAATGAAGGTTGCCAAAGGCGTGATGAGAACCGCCGGGATCAGAGGCCACCAGGTTGGGCCGTCCATCGGACCGGTCAGGATCCACGTAAAGCTCGCGTTGAGCACCATCCCGACGCTTTGAACGATCAGGAATTTGGCGCGCGTGCGACCGGTTTCGGGCTTGCTGTGGCCCTTGAAGCTCCAGCGGCTGTGCATGAAGAAGCCGATGGTCACCGCGACGAGGAATGCCGCGACCGAGGCGAGCACGGGCGCGATGACATAGGTCGCCAGCGGCCAATAGACGATTGCGTAGAGCGCGGTCAGCAATAGCCCGACGATCCCGAAGCGAACCAATTGCCCTATCGTCTTGCCGTCGACGTCGAGATGGGTCGCCATGCCTGCCGCTGTTGCCCTTTGAGAAGGAGCGGCTAGAGCGCGAAAAGTGGAACAGCGCAAGGATCAGCTGGTGCAGGAATATGTGCT
>JBDSZD010000271.1:0-17233 GCA_039925325.1 Sphingomicrobium sp. | reverse complement strand
GTCATCTCCGGCGGTACGGGTTCGGGCAAGACGACCATGCTCAACGCCATGTCGAAGATGATCGACCCGGGCGAGCGCGTCATCACGATCGAGGACGCGGCCGAATTGCGCTTGCAGCAGCCGCACTGGCTGCCGCTCGAAACCCGTCCCCCCAACCTTGAGGGCCAGGGCGCGATCACCATCCGCGATCTCGTCATCAACGCTTTGCGTATGCGGCCGGATCGCATCATTCTGGGCGAAATTCGTGGCCAGGAGTGCTTCGATCTGCTGGCCGCAATGAACACCGGCCACGACGGATCGATGGCGACGCTGCACAGCAACTCCCCGCGCGAATGCCTCGCGCGTATGGAGAATATGGTGATGATGGGCGACATCAAGATTCCGAAGGAGGCGATCAGCCGTCAGATCGCGGATTCGGTCGATCTCATCATCCAGGTCAAGCGCCTACGCGACGGCTCGCGCCGCACGACCAACATCACCGAGGTGATCGGGATGGAGGGCGAAGTCATCGTCACCCAGGAATTGTTCAAGTTCGAATATCTCGACGAAAGCGCCGACGGCAAAATCATCGGCGAATATCGCTCGATGGGCCTGCGACCCTACAGCCTGGAAAAGGCCAAGATGTTCGGCTTCGACCAGCCTTATCTCGAGGCGTGCCTGTAGCGGATCACCCCGATATAATGAAGTGATCGCACGGGAATTCTCCGCTGCGTGGGACGAGCGTGCAAAAGCCGGTCTGGGGGGCCCTCCGGGCAAACCCTCACTAGTCACTGGGTTCAGTGTCGTGATGGTCCTTAGCCAATTTATCGATCGGCTAGGCGGCAAAAAATGGTGGGCGTGGCAAGGATTGAACTTGCGACCCCTGCGATGTCAACACAGTGCTCTACCACTGAGCTACACGCCCACTCGGCGGCGTATCTAGGGGTGTGACACTTGCCGCGCAACCCCGAGCGCTACAGTCGCCCGTGCTGGTCCTCGGACTGAAACATGCGGTCGACTTCGGCGACCAGGTCCTTGAGGTGGAACGGCTTCGACAATAGCTTGGCCTCGGTCACCGTCCGCCCGCCCTGCAAGGCAACCGCGGCGAAACCGGTGATGAACATCACGCGGATCGCGGGGTCGATCGCCGAGGCCTTCTGGGCCAACTCGATCCCGTCCATTTCCGGCATGACGATGTCAGTCAGAAGCAAGTCGAAGCGCTCGCGCTCCAGCCACGGCATCGCCTCGGTGCCGCAACCTACAGCTTCGACTTCATAGCCGACGCGCTGCAGCGCGCGCTGCAGATACTCGCGCATCGAGCTGTCGTCTTCGGCCAGAAGGATTCTTGTCATCGCCACGTCTATGCGCTCAGAAAGATAATAATTCCAGAAGCGATCTGCGGTCTCGCACGTTGCGGGCGCCTGGTTTGAGTCCTAAACCGGGACAATAAGTGACGTTCCTTTCGGCCCCCACCGTCCACGCATCCCGCAGCGGCCTGCCCGTGCTGCTGTCGGTGCCGCATGCCGGACGCGATTATCCCGACTGGCTGCTCCAGTTGGCGGCGAAGGGACCCGCGTCGCTCACCAGCCTCGAAGATCCGCTCGTCGACAGGCTGATCTGGCGCGCGCTGCAGCACGGCGTGGGGGCGGTGGTGGCGACTGCGCCGCGCGCTGGGATCGACTGCAACCGCGCCGAACATGAAGTCGACCCCGCCGTCGTCGAGGGCAGCAGTGGGCATATTCTCACCGCCCGGGCGCGCGGTGGGCTCGGGATCGTCCCCGGGCGAACGCAGAAGCATGGCTTCCTGTGGCGGCGATCGATCCGCGCCGAGCAGCTCGAGCAGCGGCTCGATTCCGCCTACCGGCCGTATCATCTCGCGGTTGCCCAAGAGCTGGTGCGACTGCACGACCGCTTCGGCTGCGCGCTGTTGCTCGATTGCCATTCGATGCCGCCCCCCGCGCCGGGCGTGCCGTCGATCATCTTCGGCGATTGCCACGGGCGCACCGCTGCATCCTGGATCGGCGCCGAGGCGCGAGGAATCGCGCAACGCTTCGGCTTTACCGCTGGATCGAACGTACCGTTCGCCGGAGGCCATATCGTCGATCGCCACGGAGCGCCGGCAAGCGGCATCCACGCAGTGCAGATCGAGATCGACCGCCGCTGTTACCTCGACGCCGCTCTCGCCGCTCCCGGGCCGGGTTTCGACCATGTCGCCGCGCTGATCGAGGCGCTCGCGGTCGATCTTGGGAACAGCCTGCTGAGCCGCGAGTTCGCGACGGCGGCGGAGTGAGCAAACGCAGCTAGCGGCGGGCCGACCGACGTGACCGAACGCAGGCGGGCCTGATTACATCGCGAAGCATTGCTCGGGCAGATCGGCACAGTTGATCAGCGTATTGCGTCTGATCGATCGGGCTTGGCCTCGGGCAACGACCAAATGATCGATCAACCGCATTTCGAAGTCTTCCGCCATCCTTGCGATTTTAGCCGTAAACTCGACATCGCTGCAGCTTGGCCGCGGCACGCCCGAAGGGTGATTATGGGCAATCAGGAGCGAGCAGGCACCGAGCTCGCTCGCCCGGACGATGAAATTCCGGGCGTTAACCTGCGCGCTGACCGCGCTTCCGCGGGCCACCACTTCGGAGTGGATCACGCATCCCGCGGCATCGAGATAAAAGGCATAAAAGAGCTCGACCGGGGAAAACCCGATCTTGAAGTTCAAAAACCGCGCCATTTCTTCGAGCGACACCCACGGCCGCTTCGACACGCGCTCGGCTAGCACCGCTTCCGCCAAAGTCCTGAAGGTCCGCAACCGTCTTGCCGGGCCGGGTCCAATCGCTTTCGCAAGCCGGCCTGGCGGTGCGACAAGGGCGTCGTTGAGCGATCCGAACTCCCGCAACAGGCCGTCCGTCAACGTCTTGCCGTCTGCCTTTCGGCTCGAGAAGAATGCTTCCAGGGCCGGTCGTAATAGCCGGCCTTGATCCTCTGGTGGTGACAATAAGCCCCGAACATCAGCAAACCGATGATCGGCCACGCCCAGATCGTTATCAGCAGAGCATAACCGCCGGCGAACATGTCCGGTGCGGCGAGCTTCGCCGCGTGGCCCAATATTGTGATCAGCTGACATGCCGCCATCGGGATCGGCCACAGCCGCTTCGCACGGATTGCAAGAACCACCAGCGCAATCGCCAACAGCACGTCCACCAGCGCGAGCGTGATCGGAACGCTCGTGAACTGGCCTGGTAGATGAAAGACTCCGGCGCTCGTCGACCCAAGCAGGGCCAATAGGAGGAGCATCGCCGCCATCCGTTCCGGAGACCCGCCTCGCCATATGGAATAGGCGAAGGAAATCAGGAAGAAACCCAAGAAAAGGCTTGCGCGGAGCATGGCTACTCATCGCCGGAGTCCGTTCATGTGACAAGCTCAGAGCACTGCCGAAGTGCTCACACTACTCGGAGCTGCTGCACGACCGTTTCGGGCGCGATCGCGCCGTTTTTGGTCGGGCATTCCCAAATATCCCCGAACGAAACCGCCCTGAGGCCGATCTCATGCTGGGTTTCGCGGAATGCGAGATGGGCAGCGCCAAGCTCTGCACGAGCCTGGATCATCAGTGATGCGGCGGCGCCGGCGCGCTCCAGTCCTTCCTGCCCAGTTCCGAACGGAAGCTTCGCCTGACGTCGCCCCTCGATCACGGCAATAACGATGCGTGATGTATGGAGAAGCGCGTTCTCCAACGTTTCTTCCGCTGGAAATAGTTCCTTGGCGACTCCCTGTGCTGCACTAAGCCTTTGATTGAGCATAGATCCTCCTCACCCGGAAACAATGTGCCGGGCCCTTGACTGGATTGTGTGTTTTTCAGAAGTTTAGAGGGGCCAGATCGCCTGAGCACCCTGGGCTATCGCCATGATGAGGGCGAAAACCACGACGATTGCGAAGACGCTTATCCCGATCCCCACCAAAGTCTGTTGCGCGCTGAGTTCATGATCGATCTCCCAAACTGCCCGCGGCCGGCCAACGAACGCAGCCGAAGCTGCGTCATTGATCTGGTCTGGACGGTTCAGGTGAACCCCTTTGAACGGCGGCGACAGCTCCGATGAAGCATAGTGCGGTTCCGCCGTACCGTGCCGGTACATCCGCAGCGCTTCGATCGTGGAACCCGCACCGAGCTTGTGGCGGGCGGCCTTCAGATGTTTTTCGACGGCATGGTTCGAAATGCCCAAATCACGGCCGATTTCCTTGGCTGACTTATGCTGTGCGACGCCCTCAAGGCAGGCGATCTGACGCTGGGTCAGTGTCGCATTCGTGCGTTCGGGCAGGCCTTCTGTCGGCAAATCGTGGGCTCCCAGTGCATCGTGAACTCCCAACAGCGGCGTTCGCAAGCAGAGTCAGGGCCGGAGAAGGACGGATGACCGAGCACATCCGTCCCTCAGATTCGACAACTGACAACAAAGAGTGTCGCAAAATGCACTGATCTACAAGGTCGTTGTGCGCGTGCGCAGCCCTTCGACTATGAAAACTTCTGTTGATTGGCATTCCCGCGGCGGCACGCGCTTCGATAGGCCTTGCCGTGATGTGGTTTCGGGTTGCGTACGCACCAACCGTGCGCAACCTCCGCACACGGGGCCACCGTGTCTGCGTGAAAAGAAACCCGGCGCGACGTGCTCGGTATGGCGCCGCGCCGGGTCCCGAGACGGCCTGTTGCCGAATCTGAAAGATCTCGACCGCCCCGCCTAAAAGTGACCAAGCTCACCCAGTATTGATAGGTCCGAGGAAGCATAGTGCGGTTCAATCGTACCATTTCGGACGCATTTCTTCCGCCCGCTTCTGGCCGGTCCCGTCGATCGATAAAAAAGGGCCACCCCGTGTTGGCGGGATGGCCCAGGTTCAGGGAGAAACGCACCAGCCAGAGAAACCGGCAACGGTGCGCCTGCGATGGCGGCATGGGGGGACGCGCCGCCACCAGCACAGACCCGAGATGGGGGGCCGCACGCGGCAGACAAGTCGGTCCACCGCGAGCCGATCACGCTTCGACGAAGTTCAGCCTTCGGTCGGTTTTAGGCGTCGACTGGGACTGCCGTCGGTGCCACCGGTGCGGGCAACGGGCCTTTGCCTTGCGCGACCTGACGGGAGAAAACTTCGCGGGTCTGGGACAATGAGAACAAATGCGCGAAGATCAGTCCGAGCATGCCGTTCTGGTTCATCTTCCGGAGCTCGTCGCCGCGCAGCTCGCGCAGCTTTTCCTCATCGACCATCTGGAAACCGCGGTAAATGAACGGCTGTTCCTGACCTTCCGGCTGGATCGCGACCTCACCCTCCATCAGCAGGCCGCTGCCACGTAAATCCTCCATGAATGCGGAGGTGCGCTGGCCGGCGGTTTCGAACTGCTCGCAAAACTCCAGGATCGCCTTGGTCGCCGCGCTCGGCTGGTCGCCGTCGAACAAAGGCTCGCCATCCTCAAAGTCGCCGATCGCGCCCGAGGTTGGGTCGACGCACAGCGACAATTCGTCGGCGTCAGGCCGCAGCCGGGCGAGAAGGAAGGGATAGCGCCGCATATATGCGGGCACGTAGACGTTGCGATCGATCAGCTGGCCGTCATCGTCGAGGAACGCGTTGACGCCCTCGTTAAGGCCCATCAGCGCCAGCGGCACCGGATTGTCGCCGACCGAGAACACGATCGGATAATTGCGCTGGAGCAGCGGAAATTCCTCGACCGTTGCGGGAACGGCGTGGACCTTCGCCATCATCGGCGACTTGGACAGGCGCCGGATCTTCCATGTCCCATGCTGTTGCTGATTCACCGGCTCAAGCGCCGAATAAAGCAAGGGAAGGGTCTCGGCAGTCGGCGCGACACTCGCCATTCGGTCAGTCTCCTGGAGTTGGGCCGGTGCGTCAGGTTACTGCCGCAGTGCCCTAGTTTGCTGATCGAGCGCTCTATTCGTCGCTGGTCGCCAAGGCAAGACTGCACCGCAGGACCTGCGCCGGCGCGCAAGAAACGTTAAAGGGGACCATCGCCGCAGCAATGATCCCCTTCGACATGGTCAGCGGCCGGAGGTTCCGACCGTTCCAGGTGGCCTAGGGCATCACCTCTTGAACGATACGTACCGACCCCTCTGCTGAACCATGAGACATCGGATCACCTCCTTTCGCTGCGTTGTTGGCATGACCAACATGAGTCGAAAGCAATGCAATAACAAGTCTTGTTTTACGATTCAGTTTCGGCAATCCTCTACGGCTCGCGCCGTTTCGGGCCATGCCGGAAACATCAGTGGCGCCATCCCCGCGACCGTCACTGAGAAACGTCCACGGCTGAACGCAATCGCGTCGAGTAGCGGATCGTTTGCGTTTAACGACGCGCCGACGCGAGCGCTGGCCGGATCATAGGTCGCAGGCAGGGTTCGCGACACGGAGCTGGTCCACAGTGCAAGCGAGGCGGCGGGCACGCCACGAACGGACAATATCACCGATCGATTCGCCCGAGTGCAGCGGAGAATTAGGACCGCTGTTCCGGACGAATCCATGAACGCCGCATCGCTGCCGGTCGCGGTCGCCGCATAGGACCAGGAGCCGGATCGCAATGTCTGTGCCTGCGGGGCGGTGACGGTTTGCGCGGCGGCAACGCCGGACAGCGCGGCGCCCAGCACGAGAATTGCCATACGCATCGTCAGCGAACCAACTTGTCGACCTTCGCCTGGAGCGTCGCGAGCTCGGCGCGAAGCAGGTCGACCTCACTCTCTTCGGGCACGCCTTTTGTCTTCGCGGTGAAAGCACGGCTGGCGTCTTCGAACATTGCCATGTTGCGCTTCGCGAGATCGGCGATGACGTTTCCGCTGAAGGCATTCTGGACCGCGCTTTGGTTGCGCTGGAATGCATCCATCGCCGCTTCGAGATATTGCGGCACCATGCCTTGCATCGAATTGCCATAGAGGCCGATCAACTGTTTCAGGAAATTAACCGGGAGCATGGTCGATCCGCGGGCTTCTTCATCGACGATGATCTGCGTCAGCACATGACGGGTGATGTCTTCGCCGCTCTTGGCATCGATCACCTCGAATTCGCGCCCCTCGCGAGTCATCTCCGCAAGCCGGTCGAGCGTGATGTATGTTGAGCTTTCGGTGTCATAGAGACGCCGATTGGCGTATTTCTTGATGATGACCTTGCCAAGTGTCTTCGCCATGCTCTTCTCCCGGTCCAGGGGGCATCTTAAGCGTGGAACATAGTGCACTGCAACATGAACATGCCCCGCGCCCCCTCCCGCTGTTTCTGGAGCTGGTGCGGGAGGTTGGCGCGATGGATCCCAAGCTGGCCCGCGAGGCGCTGAAAGGCTTGTCCGTTTACGCCAGTGCGACGCGCCGCCCGCGGCCGTCGCCGGCCCCGATGATCGCGCAAATCGGTGGCGCATTGCTGCGGGATTACGGGGGCGACGGACCGCCGGTGGTCCTGATTCCTTCCCTCATCAACCCGCCCCATATCCTCGATCTTGATCCAGCCGTGTCACTGGTCGCGGCAATCGCCGGA
This sequence comes from Sphingomicrobium sp., assembly GCA_039925325.1. Taxonomy (GTDB): domain Bacteria; phylum Pseudomonadota; class Alphaproteobacteria; order Sphingomonadales; family Sphingomonadaceae; genus Sphingomicrobium. Next base: position 9,742 of record JBDSZD010000271.1, on the reverse strand, counting down.
ATGGGTCGCAGAGTGTTTCTGATCGATTGGGGGAAGGCTCAGTCGCGCGCCGAGCTCAGTATCTCGGGGCACATCGAACATCTGCTGGTTCCGCTGATCGGCAGCGTCGGCGCAAGGCCGGCCCTCCTTGGCTATTGTCTCGGAGGCACGATGGCGCTTGCGGCCGCCAACCTCTTGCCCGTCGAGCGGGTGGTGACGCTTGCTGCGCCATGGCGCTTCAATCGCTATCCGGATGCTGCGCAACACAATCTGCAGCAAATCTGGCGGAACGCGCGGCCGACCGCGACGGCGCTTGGGGCGCTTCCGATGGAAGTCCTGCAAGCGAGCTTCTGGTCGCTCGACCCGCTACGAACCGTTGCGAAATATGCCGAGCTTGCGCGGCTTGCGCCGGATAGCGACGAGGCGCGGCGCTTCGTTGCGCTCGAGGATTGGGCGAATGAAGGTGAGCCACTCCCCATCCCAACCGCCCGCGAGCTGATCGAAGACTTGTTTGCAAAAGACGTCAGTGGGTCTGGCAAGTGGATGGTCGGCGGGCAGGTCATGCGTTGCGCGATCGACGCGCCCGCGCTCCACATTACCGCCGCGCGGGACCGCATCACACCCGCCGAGACCGCGCCCGAACCGGGTTCGATCGAACTTCCCGCTGGCCATGTCGGGATGATCGTCGGGCGCGCCCGAACACTATTGCACGAACAATTGCACGGCTTCCTGCGGCTTGCCGGGTCGCGCCGGCAAGGCTAAGCGGGCGCCCAAGCACCCATAGCTCAGCTGGATAGAGCGCTGCCCTCCGAAGGCAGAGGTCAGAGGTTCGAATCCTCTTGGGTGCGCCAGCCTTTAGCTTTTGTTCTCGCCCGGAATCGGGGTCGCCGTATGGAGCGTCTCGATCACATAGAGGCGCTTGACCAGCACTAGCGACACCACGGCGAGCGGCGCGGCGAGGATTACGCCGAGCGTTCCGAACAGGATGCCGAAGCCGATCAGCGAAAACAGCAAGACGACGCCCGGCAGATCGACCGCATATTGCTGGACCAGCGGCGTCAGCACATTGCCTTCGATTTGCTGGACCAACAGGTACAGGCCGGCAACCCAGAGGGTCATTTCCGGACCGACCGCGACGGACAGCAGTATCGCAGGAACGGCGGCGATGAGCGGGCCCGCGAACGGAATGAACTCGAGCAATCCCGCGAGCAGACCCAGGACGAGCGCGGACGGCATGCCGAGGGCCCACAGGCCAAGGCCGGTGCAGATGCCGACGACCAGCATCGCAATCGCCTGTCCCTTGAGCCACAGCCGCAAGGCCCGTTCGGATTCCAGCATCGCCTCTGCGGCGATCCCGCGGCGATCGCGTGGAACCAGCTTGATCGCCCCGATTAGATAGAAGTTCGGCTGAGTTGCAAGATAGATGCCCGCGAAGATCACCACCAGCAGGTCCGCAAGGCCGCTGCCGATCGAGAGCAACGTCCGACCGAAGCCCGAAAGATTGCTACCTCCCGGAGTGCTGATGCTTGCAACCAGCTGTTCCAGCTGATTGCCGAGCCCGAAATCGCCGATGCGTTGTTCGAACGCCGTCCACGCTGCCGGCAGTGAATCGCCCAAAGTTTGGATTTGGTCCGCGATATGGGCTCCGAACAAAGCGATCAGCGCCGCCACCGATCCGAGCACCAACAAGATCGACAGCGCGGTCGCAACCCCGCTCGGCCATTTGGTGAACTTGCAAATGGCGTCGGCAATTGTGCGGAAGATCGATGCGATCACGATCGCTCCGAACAACATCAGGAACAGGGTGCGCAATTGCCACAGCAGGAAGACCAGCGCGGCCAGGCCAAGCACGATCAGCACGCGCCGGACGAATTCCTTTTCGCCGCTGTGGAGGGGTGCCTTGGCCATGCGCGCTCATCTCCCCTTAGCCGGACAAACAAGCCGGCCCCCATGACGAACCCGCTATAACGTCGCGACGATCGCCTCGACAAATCGATCCAGCGCGGCATCGCTCATTCCAACGACGTTGAAGCGCCCGCTATCCGCCATGTAAATCGAATGTTCGGCGCGGAGGGTCAAGACTTGCTCCTTGCTCAGCGGAAGCATGGAGAACATGCCGAATTGGCGGCCGATGAACGCCAGTCGCGGATCGGCGGCGGCGATCTGCTGGCGCACCGAATTGATGCGGTCGCGCATGGCGTCGAGTTCCACGCGCCAGCCGGCCGCCAATTGGGGATCATCGAGGATGATGCGGCACGCTGCGGCCCCATGATCGGGCGGCATCGACCACATCTGGCGAGCGATCTGGAATAGATGCGCCATCGCCGTGGCCGACGCCTGCGGAGACGGCGTCTTGACGAACAGCGACCCGACGCGGTCGCGATAGACGCTGAAATTCTTGTCGCAGCTTTGCGCGATCAGCGCTTCATCGGCGACGTCGAGGACGGCGTGCAGCCCGCGCGCATCCTCCTCCAGCCCGCGCCCGAAACCCTGATAGGCAATGTCGACCATCGGCACGAGGCCGCGTGCTCCGATCACCTCGGCGACAGCGCTCCACTGCCCGTCATCGAGGTCCGCGCCCGCCGGGTTGTGACAGCAAGCATGCAGCAACGCGACATCGCCCGGCGCACCCTTCCCGAGCGCGTCCATCATCGCGTCGAAGCGGACGGTGCCGCTATCGCGATCGTAATAAGGATATTCGACAATCTCCAATCCCGACGCGGAGATGACCGGCGGATGGTTTGGCCAAGTCGGGACGCCAACCAGCACGCGCGCTTGGCGGTTAGCGGTGGCGATCAGTTCGAACGCAAGCCGCAGCGCGCCGCAGCCGCCCGGCGTCTGCAGTCCAACGATGCGCTCATCCTGAGCATGGCGGCCGAGCACGAACGGCCGCAGCAACTCGACGAAGCGCTTGTCGCCCCCGCTGCCGAGATAGGCCTTGGTCTCCTGCGTCTCCTGAAGAATCCGCTCGGCCTGCTTCATCACCTTGAGGATCGGCGTGCGCCCTTCCCCATCCCGGAACACGCCGACGCCAACGTCGATCTTGTCCGGGCGCGGATCGGCATTGACCATCGCGATCAGCGCAAGAAGCGCGTCCGTCTGCACGGTCGGAAGGTCGGCAAGGCCCCTTGGCCGGGTGTCGGTGTCGTTCATGATGCGGGCGCATTAGCCGCAAAGTTTGGGATACAAAAGCCGCATGCGGGAGCGCATTCGTCGCCTTTGTATCGTCTTTGGCCGCGCGCCGGCGTGAATGTCTGGAACGGCGTTCTCCGTCCCGTCGTTAAAGCGAAGTTCCAGTGAAGGAGATTTATCCGTGAAAATCAGCGAAGTCATGACCCGTGAGGTTGCGACCGTCCGGGCCGACCAGACCGCGCAGGAAGCCGCGACATTCATGCTCCAGGGAGACGCTGGATCGATTCCGGTGATCGACGGCGACCGCCTGATCGGCATGATCACGGACCGCGACATTGCGGTGCGTGGCGTCGCCCAGGGCCTTGGTCCCGATACGCAGGTGCGGGATCTGATGAGCAGCGGCCTCGTCTGTGCCCGGGAGGATGACGACATCGAAGAGGTGGCAGTCCGGATGAGCGAAGCGCAAGTGCGCCGACTGCCCGTAATCAACGATTCAGAGAACCTCGTCGGAATCGTCAGCATCGGCGACTTGAGCCGCAAGACGGAAGGCGAGGAAGCGCATATGGCGCTGGAAGGCGTGAGCCAGCCCGGAAGCCAGCACCAGCAATAGGCCCCTCAGCGAGCGGCGATTTCACCAATCGCGCGGTCGATGAGAGCGCCATCGGCCGCAGCGTCATGGCGCTCCGCAATCAAGTGGGCGGCGGCCTTGGCGGCCGCGTCCGCAGCAGTAGCGCGCAGGCCCTCGATCACCGCGCGCTCTTCCGCAGCGATCTTGACTTCGGCCATGCGTGTCCGGCGGTCGATCAAAGATTGAGCGTCACTATCTGCTTTTGCGACGATCGCCGCTGCCTCGCCGTTGGCGCGCTCAATGATTGCCGCAGCTTCTTTCTCGACCGAATCGGCCTTTTCCTCATATTCCTTGCGCAGCGCTTCGGCTTCCGCGCGCAGCGCCTTGGCCTCGTCGAGCTGCGAGCGGATCGCCGCGATCTTGTCGTCGAGCGATTTCGCGATCGCGCCCGGCACCCGCTTCCAGATCAGGATCGCGAACACGACCAGCATTGCAATCGCAACCCAGCCCCCGGCGTTGAAGCCCCACGCCGTCGCTTCCTCATGCTCGGCAGTGGGTACGACTGTGCCAGCCGTCGTGTGAACCGTCTCAGCCACGCGCCGTCTCCACCGCTTTTAGCGCATCGTCCTTGCCCACCGTGAGGCCGGCAATCTTGGCGACAATATCTTGCGTCATTTCCGCCGCGACCGCCGCGATTTCGGCCTGCGCGGCTTCGCCGGCCGCGCGAATGCGGTGTTCCGCCTTCTCCAATTTCGCCTGATTGACGGCGCTGGCCTTGGCAGTCAGCTTTTCGATTTTGCGAGCCGCGTCTTGTTTGGCAGCGGACGAAAGATTGATCGCCTCCGCCCGGCTGGTGTCGATCCGCTGGCGATACGCCTCCTCGGTTTTATCCGCCTCGGCTTTCGCAACCTCGGCTGCCGCCAGATCCTGTGCGATCTGTTGGTCCCGCTTGTCGACGGTCGACTGGATCTTCGGCACCATGCCGCGGCCAATGACGAAATAAATGAAGCCAAGCGTAATCGCCAGCCAGAACAGCTGCGACAGGATGACGTCCGAAAGCTGGGTTAGCTGAGGCATTGGTTTCCCTTGGGCGGCGGGAGCACGCCCCCGCCGGTCCAATTAACGCGCGTAAAGAATGATCATCGCGACGGCGAATGCCATCAGGCCCAGCAGCTCCGCAGCCGCGAAGCCGAAGATCAGGCGAGGGAACTGGCCGTCGGCGGCTGCCGGGTTGCGCAACGCGCCCTGCAGAAATGCGCCGAAGACGGCACCGACGCCGGCAGCGGCAGCGCCGACGCCGATGGCGGCGAGACCGGCACCGATGACTTGTGCGGAAGCGAGGTCCATTTGCATTACTCCTTTGGAAAAAAACGAAATTGTCTAGTGAAGGTGAACCGCGTCGCTGATGTACATCGACGTCAGCAGGGCGAACACATAAGCTTGGATCGCGCCAACCAGCAGTTCCAACGCATTGATAAAGGCGACGAACAGGAAACAGAGCGCCGACACGACGTACCCGCCGCCGCCGGCGTTCATGCCCTGGACGATGAAATTGCCGAACACGTCGAGCAATATGTGCCCCGCAAACATCGCGATAAACGGCCTCAGGCCAAGGCTGAAGGGGCGCACCATGAAGCTGATGAACTCGATCGGCGCGATCAGGAGCTTGAGACCGACCGGCATGCCCTTTGGCCAGAACAGCGACAGAAAGTGCAGGCCGTGCTTCCAGAATCCGACGCACAACACGATCAGGAAGCTGATGATCGACATCGTGCCGGTGACGGTGAACTGGCTGGTGACCGTGAAAGGATGCGTTCCGACGACTGCGAACGGCATCGACCCCACGAAATTGGCAAACAGGATAAAAACGAAAGCCGTAAAGACCCACGGCAAATAGGCGCGGCCTTGGGGGCCGATGCTGCTCGTCACCATCGAATCGACGGCACCCACCAGGCTCTCGGCGGCGACCTGCCAGCGGTTCGGCACGAGCTGGCGCCGCATTCCCAGCAGCATGAAACCCGTAATCAGCGCCAGCAGGATCATCATCCACAGAGCGCTATTGGTGAAGGCCAACGGATTATTCGGTCCCAGATCCCCGAAAACCGGTTGAATCTGGAACTGATGCATCGGGTCGATTTTGGGTGCAGCCACTTGTTACTTCCCTGCGTCCTTGTCGCCACTCTGGCCGAAAGTCTTTAATGCGTCCCAGACCGCGCCGGCGAAGCCGATGAACATCAACGCCAGCATGATCCACGGAGCCGTGTCGAACAACCGGTCCAGCAGCCAGCCGATGATGGCTCCGCCCAACGGCATTCCGACCAGGCCCTGCGCCACCCGAATGCCGCGCGATCGCACGATCGCGAAAGATTCGGCCGGTTCAGGCCTACGCTCCCCCTCCACCCGTTCCGCCCGCTTCAACCGCTCGTCGAGCGAGCCAAGACGCGCGTCCTGGGGGGACGTTGGATCCCTGTCGGTTTGATCTCCGGCCATGTTTGCCAACTCCGAATATGCGCGGCCGCGTCTCGAAACAGGCGACCGCAAAAAGGCAAGAAACATGCCGGCGACCGATCCCGCCAGGGCGCCGCCCCTTTATGAAGGGGGTCGCCGTTAGTCAACCGCCGAAGGCGGAGCCGATGCGCCGCGCAGGGTCAGCCAAAGCGCTCGCCCGTTCGAACGCAGGATAGTGCTGCAATGCAGCGACGACCGGACATTCGCTCTGGAGGTGAAGATTTTGCACTGCAGCATTTTGGCTTGCTACAAAAGCGAAACGCTGTCAGCTTGCCTTTTCCGGACAGACTAGCCCGGACGAAACACCGGTCCTGCGCAGTGGCGCGCGGGGCTGCATTGCGAACCGTCGTGTTCGCGACTTGGCAATGAGGCCGCCCGGCACCGTCATCGCGACGGTTTCGAGGCGGCTTTTTCTTTGACTTTTAGGGGGTTGATGATGAGCTTTGATACAGACGACACAGCGAAAGCGAATGGACGCCGCGACTTTCTGAAAATGGGAACGGCAGCGATGGCGGCGACTTCGGCCGCCAGCATCTGGATCCCTGGTAGCGCGAGCGCCGCAGGCATCGCGCCCGAAGTCAAAGGCGCGAAGCTCGGCTTCATTGCGCTGACCGACGCCGCGCCGCTGATCGTCGCCAAGGAAATGGGATTGTTCGCCAAATATGGCATGCCCGACGTGGTTGTCGCCAAGCAGGCCAGCTGGGCCGCGACACGCGACAATTTGGTGCTTGGGTCCGACGGCGGAGGTGTTGACGGAGCCCACATCCTGACGCCCATGCCTTACCTGCTGTCGATGGGGAAAATCGGCAAGGCAACGCCGATCAGCATCCTCGCCCGCCTCAACGTCAACGGCCAGGGCATTTCGGTGTCCAAAGAATATCTGGCGGCCAAGGCGGATCTCAACGCCGGGAAAATGAAGGGCGTCATTGGTCAACGCAAAGCCGCAGGCAAGAAGATCACCATGGCGATGACCTTCCCGGGCGGGACCCACGACCTGTGGCTGCGCTATTGGCTCGCTGCGTCGGGGATCGACCCGGACAAGGACGTCGAGTTGATCACGATCCCGCCGCCGCAGATGGTCGCCAACATGAAGGCGGATACAATGGACGCCTTCTGCGTCGGCGAGCCGTGGAATGACCAACTCATCAGCCAGAAGCTAGGCTACACTGCGGTTTCGACCGGACAGATGTGGATGAACCACCCCGAAAAGTCCTTCGCAATGCGTTCGGATTGGGTTGCAAAATATCCCAAAGCGGCAATTGCGCTGACGGCCGCTGTCATCGACGCGCAGCGTTGGTGCGACAATCCGGCGAACAATGCGCGGCTGGCGGCGATGATCGGCGGCCGGGACTGGCTCAAGGTCGCTCCGGTGGACATCCAGGATCGGCTCGCCGGCAACTTCAACATGGGTGACGGCCGCGTGATCAACAACGCCCCGTTCAAGATGAAATTCTGGGCGTCCAACGCCTCCTTCCCGTGGAAAAGCCACGAGCTGTGGTTCCTCACCGAGAACCAGCGCTGGGGCAAACTGCCCAAGGGCAATATGCTCCCCTATCTCGGCAAGGTGAACCGCTCGGATATCTGGCGCAAGGCGGCCCAGCTTGCGGGTGTCCCAGCCGGCCAGATTCCAAGGGGCGAAAGCCGTGGACCGGAACGCTTCTTCGACGGCAAGCTGTTCAACCCGGGCAATCCGGGCGCCTATCTTGCAAGCCTCAAGATCAAGCGCTGAGCGAAAGGACCGGATGGTGGATCATGCCTTCGCAATTGAACGCGATATTTTGCCTGACGAACCGCAATCGGAACCCATGGTGACCCAGACACCTGCCGAACTTTCGGTGGAGACCCCGATCCTGGCGGTGCGGTCGAGCGCGAAGCTGCTTCCCAAGATTTCGGAAGTGGCGGGCAAGGTCGTGGTGCGGATCTTCCCGACCATGCTGATGCTGATCCTGTTTCTCGGCATCTGGGAAATCGCCTGCTCCGGCGAAGGTTCAAGCCTGCCCGCGCCGTCCAGGGTCTGGGCCGAAAGCCATGAAGTCATCGTCCATCCGTTCAAGGGTGTGGTGATCGACAGCGCTGGCTTTCACATTGACGAAACCGGCGATGTCGGGGTCGCGGGACATATCCTGACCAGTCTGGCCAGGGTCGCCTACGGCTTTACCTTGTCGGTGATCTTCGGCGTCGCCTTCGGCATATTGATCGGCCAAAGCCTGTTCGCCTATCGCGCGCTCGACCCCTTGTTCCAGGTCCTGCGGACGGTTCCGCCGCTTGCATGGCTACCGATCAGCCTTGCCATCTTTCAGCAGGCGGGACCGTCGACGGTATTTCTGATCTTCATCACCGCGATCTGGCCGATCATCCTCAACACTGCGGCGGGGGTTCAGAATATACCTCCGACCTATCGCAATGTCGGGCGGGTTCTGGCGCTGAGCCCGCTCGAATATTTTCGGAAAATCATGCTGCCCGCTACCGTGCCGCATATGTTCACCGGCCTGCGCATCGGCGTCGGCATGAGCTGGTTGGCGATTGTCGCCGCCGAGATGGTGCAGGGAGGCACCGGCATCGGCTTCTTCATCTGGGACAGCTACAACAGCTCGCTCCTGACCGACACGATCGTCGCCCTGATCTGGATCGGGCTCGTCGGATTCGCGCTGGATCGTATTGTCGGTTTCATCGGCACGCGCGTCGCTCGCCAGGCCTGAGAGGACATTCCATGACTCGCCAATCCTATCTGACGCTCGAAGGCATCACCGTCTCATTTCCCGGCGCGAGTGGACCATTCGTTGCGCTCAATTCCATCGACCTTAGGGTTGAAAAGGGTCAGTTCGTCTCGATCATCGGCCATTCGGGCTGCGGCAAGTCGACCTTGCTCAACGTGGTCGCCGGCCTGGTCAAGCCGAGCGAGGGGGTCGTGTTCCTCGAAGGCCAGCCGGTGGATAAGCCGGGGCCGGATCGCGCCGTAATCTTCCAGGATCACTCGCTCCTGCCTTGGCTTTCGGTGCTGGAAAATGTCCTGCTTGCGGTCGACAAGACGATGAAAGGCGCGTCGCGGGCCGAGCGGCGCCAGTGGGCGATGCACAATCTGGAACTGGTGCAGATGGCCAGTTCCGCGTCGAAGCGCCCTGCGGAACTGTCCGGCGGGATGAAGCAGCGCGTCGGAATTGCCCGCGCCATTGCGATGAAGCCACGCGTGCTGCTGATGGACGAGCCATTCGGGGCTCTCGATGCCCTGACCCGCGCGAGCCTCCAGACCGCGGTGATGAACATCCAGGAACAGCTGCGCAATACGGTGCTGATGATCACCCATGACGTGGACGAGGCGGTGCTGCTCAGCGACCGTGTGCTGATGCTGACCAACGGCCCAGCGGCGACGATCGGAGAGGACCTCGCTGTCAATCTGCCGCGCCCGCGAAGTGCGTTGGAAAGCGCGCCGCTTCCCGAATATCAGGAGGCCCGCCAGGACGTCCTGCGCTTCCTCCACCAACGATATTCCAATCCGCTGGATGTCGCGGCGTGACCGGCTAGAGTCTGTTTCACGAAGACGGTGCCGGCCCTCAC
>JBDSZD010000270.1:0-1800 GCA_039925325.1 Sphingomicrobium sp. | reverse complement strand
GCGGTCGTCGAGGCCGAAGCGGAGAACCAGGCCGAGACGGTCAGGGAAGCCGCCGAGAACGAAGCGGACGCTACGATCGACGCCGTCGAAAACGGCGCCGCGCGCTAATTGGGAACTGGGGCTTACTGGCCCAAATTGAGCAGGATGATCGGCCCGAAGTCGACGGTCTGCTTTGCAGTCGCAAGCTGGATGCTGATGCCAACTTCGCCCGGCGCATAGTCCTTATTTGCTGTGCCGCTGATTTCGACCTGTTTCCAATCGGCACCGATTTCCGCCGAGTTACCCAGAACGCCGGACCAGGGCGGCGACAGCAAGTTCACGCCATTGCTCGGCAAAGTCGCGGTGGTCGCGTCATTTTCGCCTTTTTCCAGCCTGGCCCACAAGACGAGCAGGAGTTTATCTCCCGACTTGATCGGCTTCTTGATCGAACTCGCGAGACTGCTGTCCCATGGGTTCTTACCCTTTTCAGCGACTTGGATTCGCAAGGCCTTGCCGCCGGTGACCCGGTCGTCGCTGATTAGCCGCGCCTTGGCCTTGTTGACCGACGGGTTGCCCGGGTCATTGATGACCATGTCAGGGATCTTCGCCGGATCGATGGCCGCGAGCCCGGTTGGCTTGGGTCGAGCAGGCGCGACCGCCACCCCGCTCCCACCGCCGACCTTGGCGACATAGAGCGGACCGAAATCGATCGTCTGCTTTCCCGTTGCCACCTGGGCGCTACCGTTGAGCGTACCGGCCGCATAATCCTTGTCCGCCCGACCGCGCAGCTCATGAAGCTTCCATTCGGTCCCGATCGTTACCGGACCACCAAACAGCGCGGTCCAGGGCGAAGCCGCAAGGCCCACGCCGCTCCACGGCAGGCTTGCTGTGGTCGCTCCATTGTCCCCGCTGACGAGCCGTACCCAGAAGGCGAGGACCAGTTCATCGCCGGCTTTTACCGGCTGCTTTACCTGGCTTAACACCGCCGCGTCCCACGGGTTTGCGCCTTTGGCCGGGACAACCACGCGAAAGGCCTTGCCTCCCGTCACCTTGGGATCGTCGACCATTGAACCGGGCGCGCCATACACGTTGAGCGCGGTTGGATCGTTGAGCGCCTTCGTCGAATAGTCCTGCGCCGACGCAGAACTCAGCGGTGCCACCAGCATCGACGCCAGCGCATAGTGTCCGAGCTTCATCAATTCCTCCCCGAGACTCTTTTATGTCGATCCCGAATAGATCATGAGTCCCTTGGACAATCAATCGCTTGGCCGAAGCGGTGTGGCGGCGAGGTCCCCGATGACCGTGGTCCATTCCCGCACTCGCCAGGAATCGATCAGGCCGTTGGCGACATAAGGGTCCGAGTTCGCGAACTCCTCGGCCGCAGCCGCCGTTTCCCCTTGGAACAGCAGGACCGCCCCGTCCGGCGGATCGGCAAGCGCCCCTGCCAGCAGCAGATCGCCGCGCTCCTGGAATGCCCAAGCGTGGCGCAGATGTTCGGACCGGAACTCGGGCCGTCGCTCGAGGTAGTCGGCGGCGGTGGTGTAGTAGAGGAGGAAGTGCCTCATGATCTGCTCCGTTCGCTAGGCTCTAGGACCGTTGCGCCGTCTCGCGTAGAAGGCAAAAGAACGCGCACCGCTGCGCCAAGCACAGGAGAGTGAACATGGCCAAGGGTCAGATGAAATCGAACAAGGAATCGCGCAAGCCCAAGAAGGAAAAGAAGAAGACCATCGCCGCCAACCCTTCCAGCAAGGGCAGCGTGATGGGGGCGAAGGACTAGGACCGCCCGCTAGTCATGACGGCCGCGCGGATCCTGATCGACGC
>JBDSZD010000269.1:0-3713 GCA_039925325.1 Sphingomicrobium sp. | reverse complement strand
GTGCGGAACTCCAAACCCCCTCCGTCGGGCCTCCGGCCCGCCACCTCCCCGTCCCGGGGAGGATGATGTTCGCTTGCGCACTCCTCACCCTCACCACCCCCGCCGCAGCCCAAGACAAAACCCCGCCCTACTGGGCGTCGATCGCGTCGGGCGAGGCGATGATGCGCACGGGGCCTGGCCGCAATTACCCGGGCACATGGCTCTACAAGCGCCGCGACCTGCCGATCCGCGTGCTGAAAATCTATCCGAACTGGCGGCTGATTGAGGATCCGGACGGAACCAAGGGCTGGATGCTGGTGACCTTGCTCAGCGACCGCCGCACCGCGGTCGTAAAGCCCGGCCAGCCGCGCGCGATCCACGCCGAAAGCTCGGCAACCAGCCCGCTCAAATATCGCGTCGAACCCGGCGTCGTCGGCCATATTGAAAAATGCGGTGGGGGCTGGTGCCGCTTCAAGGTCGGCAACCGCCAAGGTCACATTCAAACATCCGAAATCTGGGGCGTCGGTGAGAACGAAATGGTTGATTGACTCCTGAATTGACTCCGTCCGCGGACGGGCGCAGCCTCGGTTTGTCGCGGTCCTGAACGGGGGAGGCCCGCCTCCTGTTGCATCCGGTTGGTTCCCGCTCTTTGAAGGAAGCAGAGATGCTTATTCGGGTGAAGGGAAATGAGAACGAGTCGCGGCTTTCGCGGAGAAATTTCGCCATCGGTGCTTTGGCTACCGGATTGATCCTGCCGTCCGGCGCAAAGGCGCTGCAGGGGCGACCGTTGACCGCGGAATCGGCGATGGGGCCTTTCTATCCGCTGACAAAGCCGGCCGACAGCGACGCCGATATGGTCTGGCTCAAAGGTCACAGCCAAAAAGCGAGCGGTCAGGTGATCGAAGTATCGGGCAGAATACTCGACGTGAAGGGCAACCCGATCCCCAATGCGTTGGTCGAAATATGGCAGGCAAATGCGGTCGGCCGTTACGACCATCCCAGCGATCCGGCGATCGCGCCGCTCGACCCGCATTTCCAGAGTTTTGCTGAACTCCGATCGGACGCTAGCGGCGCCTGGCGGATCACGACCGTGAAGCCGGGGGGCTACGACTCGCCGATCGGCCACCGACCGCCGCACATCCACTTCGATATCCGCGGGCGTACTCACCGCAACATCGCCCAGCTCTATTTCCCTGAGGACGCCGCAGGGAACGTCAAGGACGTGCTCTACAAGGCGCTAGGCGCGGAGGCCGCGACCTCGGTCGCCGTGCGCGATGCCAGCGATCCGCACAAATATCAGTGGGACATCATTCTGATGGGATGAGTCGCTGGGCTTGCCGGACTGATCCGGCGGCGCGGCGCGCACCACCGGATCCATGCGGATTACATCGTCAGCGGAACGTAAGCGGTGCGCTTGACGGTAAGCTTTTCGCCCTTGTCGCTGGTGGACTCGCCGGACTGGCCTTCGGCTAGCATTGGATCGGTCCAGCACATCTCGCCGTCCTTGTTCATCGCGCTGGTGAAGCAGACCTTGCCATTCTTCATTGCCGCAGTTCCGTGGTCATCATGCTTGGTGCCGGAAACGGTGATGTAATTGCCCGTGGCGTCGACCGACAGCTGCATCGGCTTGCCGTCCTCGGTGTATTCCCAACTCGTTTCGTTGAGCGAGGTCATTGCCGTGCCAGCGACCGCATCGGCCGCGTTGGCATCGATTGCTACATCCGCGTCCGCCGCGACATTGGTGTCGTTGGCCGGCTCGGCGGCTTCCTGCTTATTGCAGCCCGCGAGCGCGACGATTGCTGCGACCAAGATAATCTTGTGCATATGCTTTCCCCTGTTGGTGACGGAAGCGTAACAGGAACATGGTTAACTAGCGAATCTGGGAGGCGAGATTGCCGTTCAGATCAGCTCGACCGCCACCGCTGTTCCCTCACCGCCGCCGATGCACAGGCTCGCGACTCCGCGCTTGCCGCCGCGCTGCTTGAGCGCGTTGATCAGCGTCACCAGAATGCGTGTACCGCTGGCGCCGATCGGGTGGCCGAGCGCGGTCGCGCCGCCGTGGACGTTGATCTTGTCGTGCGGGATGCCGAGGTCTTTCATCGCGAACATGGCGACGCAGGCGAAGGCCTCGTTGACTTCCCACAGATCGACGTCGGCGGCGCTCCAGCCGGCTTTTTTGAGCACCTTGTTGATCGATCCGATCGGCGCGATCGTGAACTGCGCGGGCTCCTGGGCATGGGCGGCGGTGGCGACGATGCGCGCGACTGGCTGCAGGCCTTTCTCGCGGGCTGTCGACTCGCGGGTCAGGACGACAGCCGCCGCGCCATCGGAAATTGACGAACTGGTCGCAGCCGTGATCGTGCCTTCCTTCGAAAAGGCTGGCTTCAACTGCGGAATCTTGTCGGGGCGACCGCGTCCGGGGGCCTCGTCGGTGTCAACGATGACGTCGCCCTTGCGACTCTTGATCGTGACCGGCACGATTTCGTCGCCGAAGCCGCCAGTGTCGATCGCATCCTTGGCGCGGCGCAGGCTTTCGATTGCGTAATCGTCCATCTGGGCGCGCGTCAGCTGATATTCGTCGGCGGTGACTTGCGCGAAGCTGCCCATCGCGCGGCCTTCCTCATAGGCGTCTTCCAGCCCGTCGAGGAACATATGGTCGTAGGCGGTGTCGTGGCCAATGCGCGCGCCGCTGCGGTGCTTCTTGAGCAAATAAGGCGCGTTGGTCATGCTCTCCATGCCGCCCGCGATGATGAAGTCGGCATTGCCGGCGATCAGCGCCTCGTCGCCCATGATGACGGTCTGCATACCCGATCCGCACACCTTGTTGACGGTCGTCGCCTGCACCGATTTGGGCAGACCCGCCTTGAGCGCCGCCTGCCGCGCCGGGGCCTGGCCGAGCCCCGCGGGAAGCACGCAGCCCATGTAGATGCGGTCGATGTCGTCGCCTGACACGCCCGAGCGCTCGACCGCCGCCTTGACCGCAGTCGCGCCGAGATCGGTCGCGGACGCATCGGCAAGCGCGCCCTGCATCGCCCCCATCGGCGTGCGGGCATAGGACAGGATAACGGTCGGGTCGTTCGGTGCGGTGGCCATGGGGTGTTTCCTGCAATTAGGTCCGGTCATCCTGAGTAGGGACTGAGCGAAGCCGAAGGCCCGTATCGAAGGATCCTTCGATACGCTGGATCGACAAGCTCACCAGCTACTCAGGATGAGCGGGAGTGGTGAAGTCAGGGGCGCACATAAGAGCCTCTGCCACATTGTTCAAACGCACGGGCCTCTGCTAGCGACCCACGCAACAGGAGAGCTTGTATGGCCGAGCCGGCACTCGACTTCGCCCTTGGCGAAATGGCGGACATGATCCGCGAAACCACCCAGCGATTCGCGGCCGACAAGATCGCGCCGATCGCCGCCAGGATCGACGAAAAGGATGAGTTCCCGGCGGCGCTGTGGCCGCAGATGGGCGAACTGGGCCTGCACGGGATTACGGTCGAGGAGGAGTGGGGCGGGCTTGGCCTCGGCTATCTCGAACATGTCGTAGCGCAGGAGGAGGTGGCGCGGGCATCCGCTTCGGTCGGGCTAAGCTACGGCGCGCATTCGAACCTGTGCATCAACCAGATCCGCCGCTGGGGGAACGACGAACAGAAGCGCGAATTTCTCCCGCAATTGATCAGCGGCGAGCATGTCGGCGCGCTGGCGATGAGCGAAGCTGGCGCGGGCAGCGATGTGGTCGGGAT
>JBDSZD010000268.1:0-14154 GCA_039925325.1 Sphingomicrobium sp. | reverse complement strand
GGACTGCACTACTCGCCGGCGCCGGATACCAGCTGCAACAGAATGTGTCCGACGTCGCCGCGTTTATCGGGCCCGCGTCCAACGCCATCCTGATTGTGCTGGCGACCGGTTATCTGTGGCGGCTAATCCGATATCAACCGTCGCCGAGCCAAGGAGAAGCATCCGATTTGGATCGATAGTATGAACGAACTCGGCGATTAATTCTCCGATCCATTTATCCGATCTGGTTGTTTATGATTTCGTTCACAGCCTCGGCGCTAACCAGGTCTCGCCGCGGTGCTCTCGTTAGCCCCACTAAATGAGGGACCGCGGCAAACCCTCAATTTAAGCGCGCGGATGGGCATGACGGTAAACGTCAAGCAATCGCGCAGCGTCGACCGCAGTATAAATCTGGGTCGAAGACAGGCTCGCGTGTCCGAGCAATTCCTGCAACGATCGCAGGTCTGCACCCTGCGCAAGCAAATGCGTTGCAAAGCTGTGCCGGAGAGCGTGCGGCGTCAGGCTGTCGGGCAAGCCGAGCCGCAAGCGGGCGCCGCGTACGGAACGACGCACGAGGTCGGCATTGAGCGGTCCGCCACGAGCCCCGACGAACAACGGCACCGCGCCGGTCAGCGGAAACGGGCACTGACGAACATATTCGCCGATCGCTTGCGCGACCATCGGCAGGACCGGCACGATCCGGGTTTTCGCCCTTTTGCCCGTCACCCTTAACGTAGTGCCCATCGGAAGATCGCGCACGGTCAGCGACAAGGCTTCCGCAACGCGCAACCCCGCGCCGTACAGCAACAGCAAGATTGCGAGATCGCGCGCGCCGATCCACGGCATCGACGCTGCTTCGGCCGCATCCTCGGCAAGGCCCATTGCATCCTCAGGCGAGGCCGGACGCGGCAAGGTCCGCGGCCGTTTGGGCGCCCGCACGCGCGGTATTTGCGCAATGCTGCCGTCCTGTTCGCCCACGAACTTGAGGAACGCACGGACTCCGGACAATTCCCGCCCCGCGGATGCCGGACCAAGGCCTGCAGAACGCCGTTTCCCCAGGAAAGCGCGGAGATCTGGCGCGCTCAGGCCGAGCAACACCGCCCGGTCCACCGATTGCCCAAAGTGCACGCCGAGAAATTCGATCAGGCGATGTGCGGTCGCGACATAAGCGCGCACGGTGTGCGGAGATCGTCGTCGATCGTGCTGCAGGTAGGTCGCCCACTGGGCGGCATCGGCGCGCGCCGGATGGCTGGCAAGTTCGCTCAGGTCGGCTCGATCACGCACCGGCGGATCATAGCGGCAAGACTTCGCCCAAGGAACATCAGCAATTCGGAACCGTGGCGGCCGTCCAGGGTCTGTGGCGTTCGCTGCCCCAGCACAATGACCCCACAAGGCAACGGCGGCTCGCAGTCGATTCGGATCAATGCCTCGGCGCGAATCAAATCACACGCCGGACCAAACAACGGATGACCGCGCTCCACTGTCCGAAGCTCGACTCCGTCGACCTGCTTGATGGCGCGGTCAAGAAGTTGCGGCGCGACCGACTGCACGCCGTTGCCGTCGACGCGAAAACCCTGGTTGCCGACGATCAGCGCCACCGCGACAGCATCGAGTCCAAGAATCAGCGGCCATTCCTGTGTGACGACATGCATCAGGCCGTCGAAACTGTCGGCCTCAACCGCCGCGATGACGGCTTCGTGAATCGACGCGACGGCGCCAGAATGGCCGCGCGCAAAAGCGATCAGATCCTGATTAGCTTCCTGGACGACGCCCAGCCGCTCTCGCAAGTGCGCGACCGCCCGCTCTTCGAACTGGATCACCCGTCCCATGGTCGGATGCTATGCCGAAACGGGTTAAAATCCTACCCTACATCCTCCCCTGCATTTGCAGGGGAGGTGGCAGTCCGAAGGACTGACGGAGGGGCCCCTCCACCGCACTTCGTGCGGTCCCCTCCCCTGCAAAATGCAGGGAAGGATACAGGTCACCCGATCTTCTGCCCGGTCGCGTCCCAATCCTTCATGAACGCCGCAATTCCGGCGTCGGTGAGCGGATGCTTGTAGAGCTGGTGGATGATCTTGGGCGGAGCAGTGATCACGTCCGCGCCCAGCTTCGCCGATTCCACGACATGGATCGGATGCCGGATCGACGCGACCAGGATTTCGGTCGGGAAATCGTAATTGTCGTAGATCATGCGGATATCGGCGATCAGCGCCATGCCGTCGAAACCGATATCGTCATGGCGGCCGACAAACGGCGAAATAAAGCTCGCCCCGGCCTTTGCCGCGAGCAGCGCCTGCGCGGCGGAAAAGCACAAAGTGACATTGACCATCGCGCCGTCGGAGGTGAGCGCCTTGCAGGTCTTCAGCCCCGCCGGGGTCAACGGCACCTTGATCGCGATATTGTCAGCGATCTTCCGCAGGATCTCCGCCTCGCGCATCATCCCGTCATAGTCGAGCGCGACGACTTCGGCGGAGATCGGACCCGAGCAAATGCCCGCGATCTCGCGCACGACCTCGACAAAGTCGCGCCCGGACTTGTGGATCAAAGACGGATTGGTGGTCACCCCGTCGAGCAGGCCGCTGTCGGCAAGCTCCTTAATGTCCGCGATTTCAGCGGTGTCGGCGAAGAATTTCATGGTTGGCGCTGCTCCGATCCTGGGGACCGGCGCGGCATAGCGCCTCACTGTGCGCCAGTCACCCCGCGCGGGCTGTCGTTCAGCTCGGAATGACCATGTACACGGTCTTTGTGCGCGTCAGCGTCACCGTCGGCCCGGGCATGAACAAAAAGTCGAGTTTCTTGGAATATTTGACTTCGAGTTCGACGGAATTGTTTCCATTATCCGTATATTTCGGTGTGAAGGTCCCGCTACCCTTGCCGAATAGCTTTGCGTTCAACCGGGCTAGTATTTCGTCCTCGGTATGCACACGGGTGGTCTTGTCGGCGTCATACAGCGTCGCATAACGCGCAGCCTCGCCGAGCGCGTGCTGAATTCCCGCATTGGCTTCATAAATCAGCCCGAGCTGGGCAATGCCATAAATGATGCTGACGAGCACCGGTACCGCGATCGCGAATTCGATCGCTGGCGAACCTCTTTCGTCGCGGGCTATCGAATGAAGGCGCCTCATTGGGTGCGAATCCCGGCCTTGCCATTGATCGTGTAGGTGCCGTCTGAGTTTGCGGACGGGAAGTATTTCGTTCCGAACATCGGCTTATACTTTTGTGTGATGCTCACCGTGATGAAGCGGGCGTAGGTTTGCCCAGGGTTACAGTCGTCGTTGTAGCCATTGCCGGCCGTGCCGTTGCCGCTGCGGATACCATTGCATTCCAGCCAGTAGTCGATGGCCACATCGGAGTCCGCGGCGGTCGTGAAGCCCGCATCCCGCGCTGCATCCGAAGCCTCCGCCTTTAGCAAACTATAGGTGTCCTTGTTTGACTGATACTGCTGCACCTTCTCGATCGCGCGGTTGGCGGATTGCTCGAGCGCAAGCTTCGCCGAGTATCCGCGGGCAATATCGACCATTCCGACGGCCAGTCCTGCCAGAATCGGCATAACGAGCGCCATCTCGATGAGCGACGTTCCGCGCTCATCGGTCAGGATGGGATGCAAATTCCGGGTCATGCGACCAGCCTGACTTTCTTGCCCTCGAAGGAATTGCCGCCGCCAGCGCCGGTGCAGTTGTTCTGGATGTTGCTGTTGCCGGTGAAGGTGATGCGGCGGCCCACGAGCTGCAGGCATGAGGTGCTCTGTCCCGTAGTTCCCGCAAAGGTCAGGTCCCCATTCGGGAAATATAGAGCACCTTCAAGCGCCGACGCCCCGTTACCGTTGAAAATATTGTCGTTGTAGGCGGTTGCCCTCCGGTCCTGGTAGATTGCGATACCCGCGTATGTGTTGCCGGCTTCGGGAGACGTTAGGTTCAACTTGCCGCCGGTGATGTGCACGTTCCCGATGCTACCCGGATCGGTGGCCGCCGTGCTGCTGGTCAGCACGATCGTACAACCGCTGCAGGTCAAGCTGGCGTTCGTGGCGGACATCGAAAGGTCGGTGCCGTCCAGGACATAGGTGCCCTTCCCCAAGTTCACGTCTCCCTGAACTTGGAAGTCGGGGTTGCCGCCGGTTTCCTTGATGCAATAGACGGATGTTGCGCTCGTTCGGGAGGTGGAAAAGTCTTTGCTGCCCCCGTTGGCCGCGACCATCGCAGCGAAGGTCTGGCATCCGCTTGGGGTCGGCGGCGGCACGTTGATAAATGGATCGGCTTGGGCAAGACTGAAGGGCTGCAGTACCGTGCCGTTGCCCCAATGCGTGCTTGCCGGGATGCCGCCGACCGCAGCCACCGGCGTCATTTTAACCAGAGAACTGCCGGTTGCGACGGCGGCGCTCATCGACGTCGAATTGGTCTTGCCGCCGCACCCAAGGTTGACCGTCGTGCTGCCGGTCGCGTCGATACCGGTCACGTCGCCGCTTTCCAAGCTGATGACGCAATATTTGCCGTCTGGAACGATGGTTGCGGTGGCATCGGCCGTGATCGTCGGCGGGCTCGAAATAAACATCGACGAGAAGTTCAGCCGCTTCGAAAAGCCGAGCTGGACCCTGACTGCCATCGCGTCGGTCGCATACGGAGACGCCGGGCTGGGATAGCTGACCGTAGGCGACGTCTTAAGGTGGGAATTATACTGAAGATCGCGGGTGACTGCGTCTGTCTTCGTTTGCCCCTGCACCAGACCGTAGACTCCTGCGATAGCAGCGGAGTCGGCAGCGCGCTGCAGCTGGCGCTTCCACAAGGTCCACTGAATGGTGTCGGAAGCGAGGCCCGCGGCACCGAACACTAAAGGCATGGCGCCAGCGGCAATGATCAGCGCATTGCCGCGCCGGTCGCGCCAGAGCTTTTTCATGAACGTGACCATCACATTTTTCCCAGGCGTTCGATGCGCATGAGACGCTCCTAGGCATTCGAGGTGAGCGAAGCGTTGAAGGGCGTGGTTAAGCCGCGTTCACCATCCCGGTCCGCAAAACTCTTGATGCCGCGTGTATTGCGTCTATAATACAGCCGAGAAGGACTTGCACCGTGTGGCACTGGCGTTCACGTAGCAGCGGGCATCATTAGAGAGAGACGCGATCATGGCCACTCAAGCGCCGACCGAGACGACCACCAAGCTCAAGCTCGATCCGCCCGAAGTGTTGCAGCCGATCGCGCCTGCGCAGGCCGCGGGCCTGATCCCGCTCAAGGCCGAGGAGACCAGCGAGCTCGAGCAAAAGGTGACGAAGTTCGTCGAGGAGCTTGCGGCGCTTGACAGCAATAGCCCGGAATTCGGCAAGAAAGTCGACCAGCTCACCGCGATGGGGCGCAAGGAAATCGCCGAGGCGGCCGGTGCGTCCAACCGCTTCCTCGACCGCCCGGTGAAGGCGATCGACAAAGACACCGGCATCGGCGCGGACCTGACCGAATTGCGTCGGACGGTTGAGTCGCTCGACCCGAAGGAAGCCACCAAGACTCGCAAGCTGCTGGGGATCATTCCGTTCGGCAACCGGGTCGATCGCTATTTCGACAAATATCGCAGTTCCCAGACGCACATTTCGAAGATCCTCGGCAGCCTTGCGAACGGCAAGGACGAGCTGTTGATGGACAATGCCGCCATCGACACCGAGCGCGCCGGCCTGTGGAAGACGATGCACAAGCTCGAGCAGATGGTCCACATCTCCAAGGCACTCGACAAGCAGCTTGAGGACAAGGCCAACGAGCTGGACGCGACCGAGCCGGCCAAGGCCAAGGCGATGCGCGAAAGCGCGTTATTCTATACCCGGCAACGCACCACCGACCTGCTCACGCAGATGGCGGTCACGGTTCAAGGCTATCTCGCGCTCGATCTGGTCAAGAAGAACAATGTCGAGCTGGTCAAGGGCGTCGATCGCGCATCGACCACCACCGTTTCGGCGCTGCGCACTGCGGTCACCGTCGCGCAGGCGATGACCAATCAGAAATTGGTGCTGGAGCAGGTCACGGCGCTCAATACGACCACCGCCAACATGATCGATGCGACTGGCGAAATGCTGCGCACCCAGACCGGCGCGATCCACGAACAGGCAGCATCATCGACCATCCCGCTCGAAACGCTGCAGCGCGCATTCCAGAATATCTACGACACGATGGACCAGATCGATCAGTTCAAGCTGCAAGCGCTCGGCAATATGAAGCAGACCGTCGAGACGCTTTCGAGCGAAGTGCAGAAGTCGAAAGGCTATATCGCCCGCGCCGAAGGCGTCGCCCAGGGCAAGCTGGAGAATGCGACGTCGCCCTTCACGCCCATCGAGAGCAAATGAGCCCCAACACGCCCGCCAAGGTGAGCGATAAGGTCGAGCGCGCGCTGGCCCGCGTCGACCGCGTGATGAGGTCGCTTGACGAGCGCGATGGCCCGGTCCGCGAAGCCGCGCGGCGTGAGCGCCAACGGCTCAACTCCGGCCTCAAGACGCGCGTGGCGCGGGTCGGCATCGCCGTGGGCCTCATCAGCCTGATCACCATCGTCGTCGGCCTGATCCTGCCGATCGGGATGTTCGGCTTTCTCGCGGCGGTCGGCCTGGCGATCGGAATGGCCGCCTTGCTTGCATTCGCTCCGTCGCGGCCCGCAAACATCGCCGCGCCGTCGACCGACCTGCCCAATGGCGAAATGGTGCAACGCTTCGATTCCTACCTCTATCGCACGCGCCGCGCGCTGCCCGCGCCCGCACAGGCCGAGATCGACAATATCAGCGCCGCTTTGCCCGCGCTCAAACAGACGCTCGAACGGCTCGACGCGCTCGACCCCAATGCGCAGGACGCGCGCCGGTTGATGTCGGTACACCTGCCCGGCCTGATCGATCGCTACGCCCACGTGCCGGCCGCATTCCGCGGCGAAACCGACGGGGAGGGCAAGAGCGTGGACGAACGGCTGGTCGAAGGCCTCGCCGCCAGCCGCACCGCGCTTTACGAAATCAGTGAGAAGATCGCCCGCGCCGACATTGCCGCGCTCGAAACCCAGGGGCGCTTCATCCAGTCGCGCTACGGCGAGGAACGCATCGAAAGTTAGCGCTCAGTCGGCGATACCCAGCCGCTGCTTGGCGGCGGCAAGCATTTCCTTGAAATGGAGATCTTCGCGGATCGACGCGAAATCCGGATCGGCTTCGAGGTGCTTGATCTGGGTCGCGCTAACGACGCGCTCGAAATATGGCGTCATCACTTTCAGTGCGCCGGCATGATCCTTCAGATACACCGAAAGCGCACAGGCAAGATTGTACCGCATTGAAATATTTTCGGGTTCCAACAGCAGCGCCTTGTCGATCCAATCCCTCGCCCTACGTTCCTCGCCCAATACGGCAAGTCCACCGGCGCCAGAGGCGAGCGCGGACGCGTTCGCCGGGTCTTTGGCAATCGCTTTTTCGGCACGCTCGACAAGTATTGCAGCGGTTTTTCGAAGGAGCTCGGCATCACCTGTGGATTCATAGCAAGTCAGCAGCAACGACGGGTTGTGCCAGTCGGTCTGCATTAACGAGGCCGCCTTCTCGAAGAACGGAATCGCATCCCGAATGCGGCCCTGGCGGAACATCACCCGCGCCGCCTCGCGGTTCACTTCCCATGATTCGGGATCGAGACGAAGCGCGATATCGATTTCAGCGTTGGCTTCCTCTTGCTTGCCCTGTTCCTCCAGCAGATGCGCTTTCACGCAATGCGCCTCGGCGAGGTTGGGATTGATCGCGAGCGCACGCTCGGCGGCGGGAAGCGCATTCTCGTCGCGCCCGTGCCACAGCCGCAGCTGCGATTGCGCAAGCGCCATCAACGCCCAAGCGTTGGCATAATTGTCGTCGAACGTCAGCGCCTGCTTGCAGATGCGAACGATCGTCTCGTCGCGCCGGATGTCGCCATAGCTGCCGCTGACCCATTGCTGGCGCGCCATCAGGTAAAGATTGTAAGCCTCGACGCTGGTCGTCCCGCGCGTTTCGATCGCCTTCTTCTCGTCGGGAAGCAGCTTGACCCGAAGCGCGGCGACAATTGCTTTTGAAATCTCGTCCTGAATGGCGAAGATGTCGGTCAGGTCGCGGTCGTAGCGGTCGGCCCAGACATGCCCGCCGGTGGCCGCGGCGATCAACTGGGCGGTAATTCTGACCCGGTCCCCGGCCTTGCGCACGCTGCCTTCAAGCACGTGGCTGACGTCGAGCGCGCTTGCGACATCGACCACATCCATCACCTTGCCCTTGAACGTGAAAGCCGTATTGCGCGCGATGACCAGCAGAGCCGATACTTTCGACAGATCGGTGATGATGTCCTCTGTGATCCCGTCGCTGAAATATTCCTGCTCGGGATCGCCACTCATGTTGACGAACGGCAGCACGCACACCGACGTCCCGGTCCTGGCCTGCTTGCCGCCGGCTGGCGACGCCGATTTCGCGGCGGAATTATTCCCCGCCGTCTTGGCGATAGATTCGAGCAGGTCGGAGAGATGGTCCGGCTGGCCATCGCCGGTCCATACGCCGAGGTCCACGGTATGAAACTGGCGGAACCCGAGTGGTGGCCGGCTGCCGCTCCAAGTTACCGGCACCAACCGGCCGGTGTCGCGACCTTCAGCGGCTTCGTCCTGCACCCACGCCGACTCGACCGACGCCTGAGTCCACAGCACCACCACCGCTTCCGCGCTCTTGAGTTCGCGGTCGATTTCCGACGCGAACCGCGAACCGCCCTGGATGTGGCGATCCCACCACACGTCGTGGCCCGCCTGGCCGATCCAATCCGCCAACTGCTTTGCCGCCGGGGCGTCCTCACGCGCGTAACTTAAAAAGACTTTGCCCAACGGACCTCCCGTGACGGCAGTGTGAGCCAATGCCGCATCGCCTTCAAGGCCCAGCGACGGACACTGTCAATCGATCCTACTCGCCAATCACCGCATTCGTGCGGAGCTGGTCCAGCTCGTCGGATCCGATGCCAAGCTCCGACAGCAATTCGACGGTATGCTCCCCGAGCCGCGGCGGCGGCAGTTCGGCATCCGCCCGCTCGCCGTCGATCCGCACGGGCGAGCCGACCAGCGACATCCCGCCGATGGTCCTGACCATCGCCCGGTGCTGCGCCTGCACGTCCGCGAGCGCCTGGGTCACGCTGTTGATCGGTCCGGCGGGAATGCCCGCCTGTTCCAACCGTTCCAGCCACACTGCCGCAGGGGCGGTCGCGATTACGGCTCCAATGATTTGCACCACCTCTGCACGGTTCGCGACCCGCGCGCCGTTGGTCGTGAAGCGTTGGTCGCTCGTCCATTCGGGGTGCCCGCACACCTCCGCGAGGCGGGCGAATTGGCTATCGTTGCCGATCGCAATGATGATCGCCTGACCGGCCGCGTCAAATGGCTGGTACGGCACGATATTGGGATGCGTATTGCCCTGGCGAGGCGGGTCGATGCCGGTCGCCAGCGCATTCGACGCCTGGTTCGCAAGCATCGCCAATTGGGTGTCGAACAGCGCCATGTCGATATGCGCGCCCTCGCCGCTTGCATGTCTCCGGTTAAGCGCGGCAAGGATGGCGACGGCGGTGTAGAGGCCGGTGAAGAGGTCCGCGACCGCCACTCCGACGCGCATCGGTTGACCTCCCGGAGCCCCGTCCGGCCGGCCGGTGACGCTCATCAGGCCCCCCATGCCCTGGATGATGTAATCGTACCCAGCGCGACCGGCATAGGGCCCGTCCTGCCCGAAGCCCGTGATCGACGCGACAATCAGGCGCGGATTGGTGGCGCGCAGCGAGGCCGCATCCAACCCGAATTTCGCGAGGCCACCCACTTTGAAATTCTCCACCAGCACATCGCTGCGTTCGGCGAGCTTACGCACCAGCGCGGCGCCTTCCGGCTGTGCGAAATCGATGGCGGCCGATCGTTTGCCCCGGTTGGCGCTCAGGAAATAGGCCGCGACCCGCTCCTTGCCCTCGCCATGCCACGGCGGTCCCCAATGCCGCGTATCGTCGCCCACGCCCGGTCGCTCGACCTTGATCACATCGGCGCCGAGATCGGCCAGCAATTGTGTGCACCACGGTCCCGCCAGCACCCGGCTGAGATCCAGCACCCTGAGCCCCGCCAGCGGCGCAATCATGACGCGCGCTTCCACGGTCGGCGATCGGCGAGAACTGCCCGCGCCGCATTATGGCCCGGTGCGCCTGTCACTCCTCCGCCCGGATGCGCCCCCGATCCGCATAGATAAAGACCTTTCAGCGGCATGCGGTAATCGGCCGCGCCGATCATCGGCCGCGCGCTGAACAATTGATCCATCCCCATTTTTCCGTGGAATATGTCGCCTCCGATCAGCCCGAAGCGGCGTTCGAGGTCGAGCGGTGAGTGAATCTGCCGCCCGATCACCGACGCCGCGAAGCCGGGCGCATGCACATCGACGCTCGCGATGATCGCGTCCGCAGCCTGCTCGCGCTCGTCGTCCCAGCTTCGACCGGGCCCAAGATCAAAGCGGAAATGCTGGCAGAACAGGCTGGCGACATGCTTGCCTTTGGGCGCGAGGGTTGCATCGAGCGTCGAGGGGAGCAGCATCTCCACGATCGGCTGTTTGGTCCACCCGTGCACGCGCGCATCCAGATAAGCACAGTCCATATAGGCAAGGCTGGGCGCCATGATGATGCCTGCGGTCAGATGATTGCCGCGTTTGGGAAGCACGCTGAACTTCGGCAGCTCGGACAGAGCAACATTCATCCGGAACGTGGCGCTCTCGCACTTCCACTCGGCCATCCGCCGGTCGACGTCCGCCTCGACGGCACCCGTGGGCAACAGGCGCTCGAACAACAGCTTGGGATTGACCCCGGCGATTATGTGGCGCGCGCGCCAGCCTTTCCCACCCGCGACCACGCCGACCGCTGCGCCTTTGTCGACGATGACTTCCTCGACCGGCGTCCCGAGAATGATGTCGACGCCCGCTTCGTGGCAGGCGCGCGACATCGCTTGCGTGATCGAGCCCATTCCACCGATCGCGTGGCCCCATGCCCCGGGGACGCCCGCCGCTTCTCCGAACAGATGGTGGAGCAGAACGTACGCCGTGCCCGGCGCATAAGGCGAGGCGAAATTGCCCACGACCCCATCGAAGCCGAACAGGGCCTTGACCATGTCGCCCTTGAAATGCCGGTCGAGAATGTCGCCCGCGCTGCGCGTCGCATAATCGTGGAGGATACGCTTTTCGGACAGCGAAAGGCCGGTGAGATCGCGCGCCAGCAGCAACAGCGCGGGCAGTCCGCCGACCCCCGAACCGATCTCCGGCGGCGCCTTCAGCACCCACTTCCGGATCAGCGGGACGACGATGTTGAGTTCGGCGAGGTAGGCATCATAGCCCGCCCCGTCCGCCTTCACGTGCCGCATGATCTCCTTACGGGTCAGTCCTCCGCGACCTGCCAGCAAATATTCGCCATCGCCCGGCAGAAAATTGTCGGTCTTGCGCAGGATTACTTTGAGCCCGTGCCGTTCGAGCTGCATCTCGCGGATGATCTTTGGCTGGAGCAGGCTGATTGTGTAGCTCGCCGCGGAGTTGCGGAACCCGGGGAGGAATTCGTCCGTAACCGCCGCGCCGCCGACTACCGAGGCGGCCTCGATCACCGCGACCTTGAGTCCCTTGCGCGCGAGATAATATGCGCAAGTCAGGCCATTATGCCCCGCCCCGATGATGATCGCGTCGTGCACGCCGTCTCCCACCCGCTCATCCTGAGTAGCCATTGAGCCTGTCGAAATGGCGTATCGAAGGACGGTCCTTCGATAAGGGCCTTCGGCTTCGCTCAGTCCCTACTCAGGATGAGCGGATATTTCCAAGGTTTTACCTAACGCATCAGCACCAATTCTTCCGCCATGGTCGGGTGCAGCGCCACCACCGCGTCGAAATCCGACTTCTTGAGCTTCGCCTTGACCGCAATCGCGGCCGCCTGAAGGATTTCGGGAGCATCCGGGCCGATCATGTGGATCCCGACGATCTGCTCGGACTCTCCGTCCACCACCAGCTTGTACAACGAGCGTTCGTTGCGCCCGGCAAGCACGTTCTTCATCGGCCGGAAATCTGAGGTAAATACCTTGACCGAACCCAGCTTGTTGCGTGCCTGTCCTTCGGTCATCCCGACGGATGCCAGCGGCGGGTGGCTGAACACCGCGCTCGGAATGCAGCCATAGTCCACGGTGCGCGGGTTATTGCCGAACAGGCTGTCGGCAAAGGCGTGACCCTCCCGGATGGCGACCGGAGTCAATTGCACGCGGTCGGTGACATCGCCCACTGCGTAGATCGACGCGACCGAGGTGCGGTTGTTCGCATCGACCTTGATTTCGCCGCGCTCGCCGAGCGCGACTCCGGCGGTTTCGCACCCGAGCCCCTCCACATTCGGGCGCCGCCCGATGGCGAACAGAGCAGCATCCGCTTCGATATCGTCACAGCCGGTCATCGTCAGGCGCAGCGAACGATCGTCGTTCAGTTCAATGCGCTCGAACGTCGCGTTGAAGCGGAAATCGATCCCCTTCTTGATTGAAATCTGCATCAACCGATCGACGATCTGCTGGTCGTAGCCGCGCAGCAAAGTGTCGCTGCGGTTGACCAGCGTCACGTGGCTGCCGAACTGATGGAACACGCCGGCGAATTCGTTCGCGATATAGCCACCCCCGGCGATGACAATCCGTTTCGGCAGCGTTTCGAGGTGGAACACCTCGTTCGAACTGATCGCATGCTCGACACCTTCGATGTCGGGCATCAGCGGTCGCGCCCCGGTGGCGATCAGGATCGTGTCCGCAGTCACCGTCCGCCCCGATGCCAGCCGGATTTCGTTCGGCCCGGCCAACTCCGCGCGCTCGGCGAAGAGGGTGACTTCGTGATTGGTCAGCGTCTCGGTATAGGCGCCTTCGAGCCGATCGACCTCGGCCAGCACATTGTCGCGCAGCACCGCCCAGTCGAAGCGCTTTTGCGGGACGTCCCAACCGAACATCGCGGCGTCTTCCAAATCCTCCGCGAAATGCGCGCCGTAGACGAGCAATTTCTTGGGTACGCAGCCGCGGATTACGCAAGTGCCCCCGACCTTATATTCCTCGGCAATCGCAACCTTCGCGCCATGCGCCGATGCAACGCGGGCTGCCCGAACGCCGCCGGATCCCGCGCCAATGACGAACAGATCGAAATCGGCCATCAGATCTGCGCCCGTTCGATCAGGGCGAGGGTCGAGGCATCGAATTCTCCGCCCCCGTCCGCCAGGCTGTTGGCGATCTGCTTGCCGAGTTCGACGCCAAACTGGTCGAACGGATTGATCCCGAGCAGCACCGCGCCCGCGAACACACGATGTTCGTAGAAAGCGAGCAGCGCACCGAGTGCGCGCGCATCGAGCTTGTCGAGCAATATGGTGGCGCTGGGGCGATTGCCAGAATAGCTGCGCTGCGGATCCTCGCTCTGCTTGCCCTGCATCAGCGCGGCACCCTGCGCAAAGGCGTTGAGCAAAAGCTGCCGATGGTGGTCGGGATCCTGCGAATCCTCATTCTCGTGCACGGCAACGAATTCGACCGGGATCGTCCAGCTGCCCTGGTGCAATAGCTGGAACACCGCATGTTGCGCGTCCGTGCCGGTCCCGCCCCAGGTCACGGGCGCCGTGGCACGATCAAGGACGCTGCCGTCCGACCTTACCGATTTCCCGTTCGATTCCATTTCAAGCTGCTGCAGATAATCCGGAAGCAGCCGCAACCGTTCGTCATAAGCGAAGACCGCTCGGGTCTGGCACTTGAACTTGTGGACATAAAGCAGATCGGAAAAGGCAGCGATCAAAGGTACATTCTGTGCGGCCGTGGCGAAGCGGAAGTGACGATCCATTTCCGCCGCGCCTTCGAGCAGCTCCTCGAACGCTTCCCAGCCCAGTGCAAGCGCCGCCGAGACGCCGACCGCGCTCCACAAAGAATAGCGCCCGCCGACCCCTTCGGCGAACTGGAGGATGCGGGTTTCGTCGATCCCTTGGGCGACGGCGTTTTCGGGCTTGGCGGTAACCGCGACCAGGCGCCCTTCCGGATCGTCCACTCCGGCATCGCGCATCCATTGCAGCGCAGCGCTCATGTTCGACAGCGTCTCCGCCGTCGTGAAGGTTTTCGACACGACCACGATCAGGGTGCTGTGCGGGTCGAGTTCCTCAACCGAATCGTCCACCGCCTGACCGTCGATATTGGAGAGAAAAC
>JBDSZD010000267.1:0-5760 GCA_039925325.1 Sphingomicrobium sp. | reverse complement strand
CGCGCCCGGGTGGAAGCGAAGCCGCGATCAAGCGCCAACTGCCGGCCTACATCGCGTGGATCAATGCGACAGCGCGGCTGATCAAGTCGCTCGACTCCAACCACCTCCTTTCAACCGGAAGCGAAGGCACGCAATCCTGCAACGGCGACATCGAATGCGTCGTGGCAGCCCATGCAAGCCCCGACGTCGACTATGTCACCGCGCATATCTGGCCGCAGAACTGGGGCTGGGCCGATCCCAATAACCTCGCCGGCACTTTCCCGACGGTTGAGAAGAATACACGCGAATATATCGCCAACAATGTCACCATCGCCCAGCGCCTCGGCAAGCCGCTCGTCATCGAGGAATTCGGCTTCCCGCGCGAAGGCGGCAGCTTCGATCCAGCCGTCGCCACCGCCCATAAGGATCGTTTCTATCGCCTGATCTTCGACGCCGTGGAGAATAGCGTTCGCACCGACGGCGTAATCCAGGGCGCGAACTTCTGGGCCTGGAACGGCGAAGGCCGAGCTGCGCATGCCGACTATAATTTCGTCCGCGGCGATCTCGGCTACGTCGGCGACCCGCCGCATGAACCCCAGGGCTGGTACGGTGTGTTCGACAGCGACGCCTCAACGCAGGCGCTAATCCGCGCGCATGCGGCGGCGGTGAAAACCGCCGCCTGAGTCAACGTCTCCCTACGGGTCCAGCCGAAGCATGACCACGCCGTGGGACGGCACCGTCGCTTCGTAGCTGCCCGTCCAACCTGCAACATCACGATGCGCCCACACGTCTCGGACTTTCGCGCGCAACGTCGTCGGGAAGTTCAGGTCGTCACTACCAAAGCGGATGCGCGCTGGGGTCTTCGCCCGGTTGAACAGCACGACCGCGCGGCCCCCGCCCGCAAGCGGCTTGACCCACACTTCGCTGTCCCCGTCGTCGCGAATTCGCCGCCCCTGCACGCCAAGCCGGTCCTGATCGACCGCAATCACTTCCTTGTTGAGCAGGATCGCGCGCGTCGCCGCGTCCATGTTGGCGACGTCATTGCCCGCGATCAGCGGCGCCGCCATCATCGCCCATAACGAGAAGTGCGAGCGGTTCTCCGCCTCCGTCAGGCCCGGATTGCCGACCTCGAGCATGTCGGGATCGTTCCAATGTCCGGGTCCCGCGTACGGCCACAAAGGCTCATGCATATCGATGATGTTGGTGAGGCCCCAGCTATACTTGTGCTTGCCCGACCACTTGTCGGTGATGTCGCCGGTGGTGCGCCACAAATTGCCGAGCTTTTGCGCCCACAGCCACGGCTGATTGTTGCCCCATTCGCACAATGAAAAGACAATCGGCCGCCCGGTCGAACGCAAGGCGTCGGACATCAGCGCATAAGCCTCTTCGGCATTGCGCGACCCCGTGTTGCACCAGTCATACTTTAGATAGTCGACGCCCCAGCGTGCATAGGTAATTGCGTCCTGGAACTCATGCCCCTGGCTCCCGGGACGACCGCCGCAGGTCTTGCGGCCGGCATCGGAGTAGATTCCGAACTTGAGCCCTTTCGCATGGATATAATCGGCAAGCGCCTTGATGCCCGACGGGAATTTGACCGGGTCCGCGGTGATGAAGCCGTTGGCGTCCCGCTGCCCGTGCCAGCAATCGTCGATGACGACATACTCATAGCCCGCGTCCTTCATACCCGATGACACGATCCCATCCGCGGTCTTGCGGATCAGATCCTCGTTGATGTCGCATGCAAAGCGGTTCCAGCTGTTCCACCCCATCGGCGGAGTCATGGCGAGGCCGTTGTGCGTACGCGTCGGGTCTTGCGACGGCCGCACCGTATTCGGGTCCGGCACTGGAATTGGATCGCCCACATCTTCGGCGGTCTGCGCCAACGCATGCGTCGGTGCCGCGAGCAATGCCGCCGCGAGCGTCATTACCAGCGCGCGCCGGAACGAGCTTCGAAACATTGTCCTCTCCCTAGTTTGTCCGACCTTGTGATCGCGCTAACATGCGTCCTGCTCGGGAGAAATGGTTTTGATTCTCAGGTTAATGTTGCTCGCACTTTGTTGTCTCGGCGTGACAGTGCCGGCCTCAGCGCAAAGTGCATGGCGCAACAAGCCCTGATCCCCCTTGCGTTAGCGCTAGTGATTGGCGAAGGCATTCTTCAAATAGTAAGACAAGAAGGGGAAGAGGGTGCGTTTGAGGAGTCTTGCACTCGGCCTTGCAG
Organism: Sphingomicrobium sp.; assembly: GCA_039925325.1. Lineage (GTDB taxonomy): Bacteria > Pseudomonadota > Alphaproteobacteria > Sphingomonadales > Sphingomonadaceae > Sphingomicrobium. The sequence goes on along the minus strand of JBDSZD010000267.1, from coordinate 3,563 downwards.
CGCTGGCAACATCGACGATGAGCTTCGCGGCGGACCTGCCGCGAGTCGTATCGAAAAACGGCCGTCATGCCTTGCTCGTCGACGGCGCCCCCTTCCTGATGCTTGGCGGGCAAGTCCATAACTCGAGCAATTACCCCGCGGCGCTTCCGCAGGTCTGGCCGGTGATCAAGAAATTGAATGCCAATACGGTCGAAGTGCCGATCGCCTGGGAACAGGTCGAGCCGGTCGAGGGTCGGTTCGATTTCTCCTTTCTCGACACATTGGTTCAACAGGCACGGCAGAACGACGTGCGGCTTGTGCTGCTATGGTTTGGAACCTCGAAAAATACCAATCCAGGCTACACGCCAAAGTGGGTCAAGGGCGATACCAAGCGCTTCCCGCGCATGATGACCAATGAGGGAAAGACGCATTACGTGCTGTCCCCTCTCGCGCGATCAACGCTCGAAGCCGACAAGCGCGCTTTTGTGGCGCTGATGACGCATATTCGCGACGTCGATCCGCAACACACCATCATCATGGTGCAGCCGGAAAATGAGACCGGGACCTACGACAACCCGCGCGATTTCTCGCCGGAAGCCAACCGGCTGTTCGCGGGATCGATCCCGGCCGAGCTCGGGCGGCGCATGGGCAAGAGCGGAACCTGGACCCAGGCGTTCGGTAAGGGCGCCAATCGTGCCTTCACCGCCTGGTATCTGTCGCGCTACGTCGACGAGATTGCGGCCGCCGGCCAGTCGGCCCTCAACCTTCCGATGTACGTCAATGCGGCGCTAGGCGGGGCATTCACCGATACCGGTGAGGGCAATGGTGGCCCCGACTGGCCGGTGATCGACATCTGGAAAATCGGCGCTCCGCACATCACCGCCGAAGCCCCGGACATCTATAGCCGCGAGGAGAAGGACTACGCCGCCTACCTCGATCATTATGCACGGCCCGACAATGCGCTGTTCGTGCCGGAAACCGGCAATGACAAGGATCATGCCCGGTTCCTCTGGCTCGTCCTCGGGAAGGGCGCCTTCGGTTTCTCTCCGTTTGGAATGGACGGGTTCGATTATGGCAACTTCCCATTGGGTGCGCCGGTTCTCACCGACGAGGTGATCGAGGCCTTTGCCTCCAAGTACCGGCTGCTCCGCCCGATTGCCCGCGACTGGGCGAAGCTGGCATTCGAACATCCGACCTGGGGCGCAGCGAAGCCCAATGATGGAGCGGAGCGGAGTGGAGTGCTCGGCCGCTGGAAGCTCACTACCCAATTTGGAGGCTGGCAGTTTGGCGAATCCCGTTGGCTTCCGAAGGATACGCCGCCTCCGCCCTGGAAGGACCAGCCCATCGGCGGCGCGGCGGCAATCCAGATCGGTCCAGACGAATTCCTGCTCGCCGGCGACCACGTCCGGGTACGTTTCGGACTCGACAAGCCCAGTGCCAATGAAAATGTTCAATTCCTCGATGTCGAGGAAGGCACATTCCTGGAAGGCCGCTGGAAGATGAGCCGGCGCTGGAACGGCGACCAGACCGATTATGGATTGAATTTGACAAAACCGACCTTGCTCAAGGTCCGGCTCGGCACATACCGCTGAGATATTCCAGGAGAGACTCGTGACCCGATCCATGCCAGCCGTCCGAATCCTCGGCGCCGCCCTTCTGGTCGGTGCAAGCAGCGCCGCCTTCGCAACGGGCAGCTACCGCAAGACCGACAGCGGAATCATCGTCACGCCCGATCAGGGCGGTGCGGAAAAGGCTGTGCGCCTGCAGGTCTATGGCGACCGCATCATCCGGGTGACCTCAACCCCGGATGGCGAGTTCAACCTCCCCGCCAGCCTCGTGGTCACCGCGCAGCCGCTCCAGACGGGCTTCACGGTTACCGAGCGCGACGGCGAAGTGCTGCTGGCAACGGGCACCGTGACCGCCGCCGTGAACCTGACCAGCGGCAATGTCCGTTTCAGCGACGCCACTGGCCAGATCGACCTTGAGGAGAGCGGTCCCGGCAGTTTCACGCCGATCCAGCTTGACGGCAAACCATTCGTCGCCACTCACCAGCAGTTCAATCGCGGCACCGACGAAGGTCTGTTCGGCCTCGGCCAGCATCAAAACGGGCAGATGAACTACAATGGCGAGGACGTCGAACTCGCCCAGCACAACATGGACGTCGCCGTCCCGTTCCTCGTGTCCACGCGCAATTACGGCATCCTGTGGGACAATTATTCGATCACGCGCTTCGGCAATCCCAAGGCCTACAGCCTGGTCGGCGAAGGCAAGACCAGCCTCAGCGCAACCGACGAGTCCGGGCAACCCGGCTTCACCGCAACCTATTATCTCGGTGACCGGCTCGCCGTGCGTCGCAACGAGCAGACCGTCGATTACCAATATATCGACGACCAGCTCAAGTGGCCGGCCGAGGGCAAGGTGCAGACCGTCGCCGCGACCGGCGGCCAGAACACCGCTGGCAATGCCGTGCAGACTCAGCGCGTAACATGGACGGGCAAGCTCACGCCCGGAACGTCCGGCCTAAACCGCTTCCGTCTCTATTCGTCGAGCTATGCGAAGGTGTTCGTCGACGGCAAGGAAGTACTCAACCGCTGGCGCCAGAACTGGAACCCCTGGTACCATAATTTCGATTTGCCGATGACGGCGGGCAAGCCCGTCGACGTCCGCATCGAATGGGAGCCGAACGCCGGCTATATCGCGCTCTACCACAACGATCCGTTGCCCGAAGCCGATCGCCGCTCGGTTAGCTTCGCGTCAGAGGCCGGCCGCGCGATCGATTATTATTATGTCGGCGCCGGCACGCTCGACGGCGTCATCTCCGGCTATCGCCAGCTGACCGGCAAATCGTCGCTGATGCCCAAATGGTCCTATGGCTTCTGGCAGAGCCGCCAACGCTATGACACGCAAAAGGAAGTCACCGACGTCGTTACGCAATATCGCAAGCGAGGCCTTCCGCTCGATAATATTGTTCAGGATTGGCGGTATTGGCGCGACGATCAGTGGGGCTGCCACTGCTTCGACGCGACGCGCTTCCCCAACCCCAAGGCGATGGTCGACGCTGTCCATGCCAACAATGGGCGGATCATGGTTTCGGTCTGGGCGAAATTCTATCCGAATACCGACCATTACAAGGAATTGGACGCTGTCGGCGGAATCGTGAAGGGCATGGACACCCCGCCCGCGGACAAGGCCAACGACCCCGACTACATCAAGGCCAATTATCGCGACTGGGTCGGCCCCGGTTTTCCCAACGCCTTCTACGATCCCTACAATCCGCGTGCTCGCGAGGTCTTCTGGCGGCAGGTGCGCGACAATCTCGCCGACCTCAACTTCGACGCCTGGTGGCTCGATTCAGACGAACCCGATTTCCATTCGAACCTGTCGATCGAGGAACGCCAGCGCCGGATGAACCCGAGCGTCGCCGGACCCTCGCAGGTCTATTTCAACACCTATCCGTTGGTGCACGTCGACGGCTTCGCTCGGAACCTGATCGACTATAAGCCGGACGTCCGCCCGTTCATCCTCAGCCGCTCCGGCTTCGCCGGTATCCAGCGCGCGCATACCGCGCTCTGGTCCGGCGACGT
>JBDSZD010000266.1:0-2988 GCA_039925325.1 Sphingomicrobium sp. | reverse complement strand
CCCGCAGCGTCAACGCCGCACAAGACCTCTTGTGAAAGGCAAAGGACCCGTTAGGCCTGCGGAATGAGCATCGAACCGACCGCCCGCCCAGCACCAGTACGCAGCTCGCTGTCGCCCTCGCTGTTCGCCTTCGCAATCTTCTACGGCGGCATGGTGTGTATTGCGGGGGTCCTCGGCAACAAGCAGGTCGCGCTCGGCCCGATGGCGGTTGAAGCCGGCATCTTCGCGTTCCTGCTGCTGGTCATAACCTCGAGCGCGATTGCGGAATTGCACGGCCCGGACATCGCCAAGCGCCTGGTGCTGATCGGGTTCGTCCCTCTGCTCGCGTCGCTCCTGCTCACGCTCCTCGTCCTCGGTGTCCCTCCGGCCCGCGACATGAATCCGGATCGGCTCGCCGCGTTCAACCTGATGATGAGTTCGACCCCGCGCATCTGGCTCGGCGGGATTCTCGCCTACGGAACATCGCAATTCCTGAACGTCACGATTTTCAGCCGTCTGAAAGCCGCGGGCGGGCGAATGTTATGGCTGCGGTCGGCGGTCGCGAGCGTGCTGAGCCAGATCGTCGACACACTGATCTTCATCACGGTGGCGTTCTACGGGGTGTTCCCGATCGCAGAATTGCTGGCCGGACAGATGCTGGCCAAGGTCGTCCTGTCGATCATCCTCGTCCCGCCGCTGGTGTATCTGTTCGTCGCGCTCGGCCGGCGGCTGGATGCCGCTCAAGCCTGACTGTGCTTTTGACGCAACGCAGCAAAATAAGCTGAGCGGACTCGTCTTTGGCTGTCACGCGGCAGTCGCAATCCGATTATAGCTGCGCATTATCAACGCATTTTAAACCGATTCCCGGGGGGAATTTTCCGTGAAAAAGCTTGTTCTGCTCTGCACGACCGCGTCGTGCATCATCCCGACCGCCGCCTTCGCTCAATCGACTGGCACCGTCGAAACCGAAAAGGAGACGATCGTCGTTACCGGCCAGCGCTCCCAGCGCGGTGTTTCCGGCGTCGTCATCCAGGACGCTACCAAGGCCAAGGGTCTGCTGACTCAGGAGTTCATCTCCAAGCAGAACCCAGGCCAGACGGTTCTCAGCACGATCAACTTCATTCCCGGCGTGAACTTCACGCAAAATGACCCGTACGGCAGCTCCGGCGGCAATTTGCGGATCCGCGGCTTCGATGGCAATCGCGTCAGCGTCACGTTCGACGGCGTGCCGCTCAATGACAGTGGCAATTATGCGATCTTTGCGAGCCAGCTGCTCGATCCTGAGCTTATCGATCAGGTCAACGTAAACCTCGGCGCGACCGACGTAGATTCGCCTACCGCCTCGGCTGCCGGCGGGACGGTCAACTTCCGTTCGCTCATTCCGACCGACCAACCGGGCATGCGCGCCAATGTTTCGGCGGGAACATTCGATTATCGCCGCGCCTTTATGATGCTCCAAACCGGACGTCTGACTTCGTTCGGCACCAAGGCCTACATCTCGGCCAGCCAGAACCATTACGACCATTGGCGCGGTGATGGTAAAATCGACAAGTGGCAGCTCAACGGCAAAATTTATCAACCGCTTGCGAGCGGCGACTTCGTCTCGCTGGCTGGGCATTACAGCCAGAGCCGCAACAACAATTACAACAATCCGAACCTGACCGACCTGCGGTCAGTATTCGGCACGGCGGTCGTTCCATCCGCTTTCAGCGATTCACCGCTGGTGGTGGGCGACTACAGTGACGAGCAATGGGATCAGATCGACAGCATCTCGTTCCCGTCAGCTTGCCGCCTCGCGCCCACTAGCGGGGGGACGATACGAACTCGGATCCCCGGTGCCTCCGATCCAACGACCTGCTATGATCCTGCACAACCGGTCGGGCCAACTGGTGTCGCCGGGACCGGGCTCCAGACCCAGGCCATTGCGAATCAGCTCGGCGTACAGTTCAACCCGTCGAACACCGGGAACATCCGCGGTCAATCGCGCTTCACCTTATTCCCCGGCCTTGTGCTGACGGTCGATCCAACGTTTCAGTATGTTCTAGCCAACGGCGGTAGCCAAGGCACCTTGTTGAGCGAACGTGATAGCTTGCTGTCACAGGGTGTCGTTGGATCCACCGGTATTGACCTCAACGGCGATGGCGATGTTACCGACACCATCTTGGTCGGTCGACCTTCGATTACCAATACGCGCCGCGTGACGGTGATCAGCTCGCTCGTGTGGAGGCCTGACGCAAACAACACCCTCCGCGTCGCCTACACTTATGATCGTGCGCATCATCGCCAGACCGGTGAATATTCGCGCACCAACGGCGACTTCACGATTCCCAATCCGTTCTTCGGTCGCAATGGCGACCCGATCATCACGGCGGCCGGGACACCGCTGCAGAATCGAGATCGCCTTTCGATCGCGCTGCTCAACCAGCTGTCCGGCCAATATATCGGGCGGTTCTTCGACAGCCGCCTGCGTGTCGAACTTGGTCTGCGCTCACCGTGGTTCCAGCGCAATCTCGATCAGCGTTGCTACACGCCCGTCACGGGCCAAGGCTTCCCGGTCTGCATCGCCAATCCGACGACAGCCCGCTTTTCACCAACGGTCTTCTACACGGTCGTGCCTGCCAGCGCTGACCCAACCACTGCCGCGGCGAGCGCTCTCTACGCGCCGTTCAAGGCAAAGTATAAGTATCACAAGCTGCTGCCGAACGTGGGTGCGACTTATGCGCTTACCGACAGCCTCAGCATATTTTCATCTTATGCAAAGGGCTTCTCCTCGCCGCGCACCGACAATCTCTACCGGTCGCCGTTCATTGGCGTGACTCCGGAATCGACCGACTCTTTCGATTTCGGCACCCGCTACATTTCGCGCCTGGTCCAGGCGCAGGCGACCGTGTGGAAAATCAATTATCAAAACCGCATCGTCACCTCGTTCGATCCGGAGACGAATACCTCGATCGATCGAAACGTCGGCAAAGTGGCCAGCTGGGGCTTCGAGGGTCAGGTCGGTGTGCG
>JBDSZD010000265.1:0-3985 GCA_039925325.1 Sphingomicrobium sp. | reverse complement strand
TCGTGAACTTGGCGACGCGGAGGATTGGATTGAGGCGGTCGTCCGATCGGCGCTCGGCGGGCCGCGGGACGTCGGTGCTCAACGTGAAAGTGGTGGACTCAAAGGCACTGTCCGTCGCATCGGCGCTAGGCGCGGGCTTTCGACGAATGAGCGACGCGAACATTGACCCTCCAATCCCGGCACGGGGGACTTCGTTTCAATGTGGGACTTTAGGGCCTTTGGGGTTAATAGAGCGTTTCTCCTGTTACAACGACCGGTAACGCCAGAATTTCGACGGAAAGACACTGAATGGCGCAACCGCGCTTATTGCTGATCGACGACGATCCGGCGCTTGGCGATTTTCTGGCCGAAGCAGCGCGGGAATGCGGAATAGAAGCGATTCAGACGTCCGAAGATCAACGCTTTCGAAGCGAGTTCCTGGCTCAGCGCCCGGATATGGTCGCCCTCGACCTGGGCATGCCCGGCATGGACGGCGTTGAATTGCTCCGATTTCTGGCCGAACAAGCCTATGAGGCGCCGGTGCTGATCATCAGCGGTTTCGACCGCCGGGTGCTGGAATCGGCCTTCCGCCTGGGCGAGGCGCTTGGGCTGACGATGGCCGGACCGGTGTCCAAACCTGCGCGGCTGGAGGAGCTTGAAGCCGTCCTCAACGGCCTCAAGGCGACCATCCTTCAATGACCAGCGCCGCGGATTCGGGCCTGCTTCCGGGCTTTGAACGCGCGCTCGCCGATCACCGGCTGCATATGGTGTACCAGCCCAAGGTCGCGCTTTCCGACGGCCATCTGGTCCGGGTCGAAGCCTTGGTGCGCTGGGACGACCCGGAATTCGGAGCGATTGCTCCGTCGCGGTTTGTGCCTCTGGCCGAACGCCACGGGCTAATCGGAGAACTCACCACATGGGGCCTGGAGACGGCGTTTCAGCAATGGCACACGTGGCGCCACGAGGACATCGACACCTGTATTGCCGTCAACATTTCGGCGCTTAGCCTGGAGCATCTCGATTTCCCGGATCTGGTTGAGCGCATGTGCAGCGCCTTTGCCGTGCCCACCAACCGGCTGGTGCTCGAGTTGACCGAAGGAGCGACGCAGCCGCTGATCAAGCTGATGGACACGCTTACGCGCTTCCGGATCAAGGGCATCGGGCTTGCAATCGATGATTTCGGGACCGGCTATTCCTCGCTCCTACAGCTCCGCCATTTGCCGTTCACCGAAGTGAAAATCGACCGCGCATTCGTCAAGGATGTGCCGGAATCGAAGGATTGCCGCCTGATCATCCGCTGCATCGTCGATCTTGCCCACGGTCTCGGACTGTCCGTGACCGCGGAGGGGGTCGAGACCGCCGACCAGCTGCGTTCAGTCCGCGAGCTCGGATGCGACCTCGTGCAGGGCTATTTCGTGTCCCGGCCGGTCGAGCCGAACGCGCTTGGTGCCTGGTTAGCGGATTTCCATCAACATTGGCCGGAAATGGTCGGCGAGCCAGCCGTCCCCAGCTGATTCAGACGAACAAGCGACGCGCGCGATCCAGCGCCGCGACCCCGGCGGCGATGGTCTCCGGCTGTTTCGCGAAGCACAAGCGAATCAAATGCTGCGGTGGATCGGTCTCCGCGAATGCCGACAGTGGCACCACCGCCACCCCGGCCTGCGCGACCGCCGCCGCAGCGAAACGTTCGTCATCGACGCCGATCCCGGACGCCGCCAAGTCGACGCACAGGAAATAGGTCGCGGCGCTGTCGAGCACCGTGAAGCCGACCGCGCGCAAGTCCCGCGTCATTCGGTCGCGGGCCTCGGCAAAGCCTGTGCGCATCGGTGCCAGCCATGAATCGCCGTCGCGGAGGCCGAAAGCCACGGCCGACTGCAGGCTGGGCGCGGAGGCGAACGTAAGGAACTGGTGAGCCCGGGCCGCCAGAGTCGCTTTCTCCGGAGGCGCGACCAGCCAGCCGATCTTCCACCCGGTCAACGAGAACATCTTGCCGGCCGACCCGCATTTGAAGGTCCGCTCCGCCATTCCGGGCAGGGCCGCGATCGGCGTGAACGACTGGCCGTCGAGCAGGAGATGCTCCCAAACCTCGTCGCTGATCACGATCAGATCATGATCGCGCGCGACCGAAGCGATCGCCCCCAGTTCCTCCATGTCGAACAAGCGGCCCGTTGGATTGTGCGGGTTGTTGAACACGATCGCCCGGGTTCTCCCGGTCACCGCAGCCGCAATCGCATCTCGCGAAATCCGCCATTCGGGCGGTTTGAGCTGCACTTCACGCACGATTCCGCCAGCCTGCCGAATGAGCGGCACATAAGCGTCATATGCCGGTGTCAGGACGATCACCTCGTCGCCGGGAACCACGCTCGCGAAGATGCTCGCCGCCAAAGCTTCGGTCGCGCCGCTCGTCACGCATACATTAGTCGCGTCGAGGGAAAGCCCGTGATGGCGATTGTAATGATCGGCGATGCTTTCACGAAGCTCGGGCAGACCCCGCGACGGCGCATATTGCCCTGATCCGTGCCTGACAGCGCGCGCGGCAGCATCGAGAATCTCGTCCGGCCAACCGAAATCGGGAAAGCCCTGCCCAAGATTGACCGCACCGTACCGAGAGGCGGCAAGCGACATCCGCTCGAACACGCTGGTCTGCATTTGCTCGTAGAGGGGGTTCATTTCGTCACCCTCGCAGGGCGCACGAGCCGCTGCAACTACCGTCCGGCTGACGGATTTGGATCTATCGAGGCTGTCCGGCGAGGTCGGACCCGCCTGCTCGGTCCGCCCCCGCGCGGAATGCCCCTATCGCGCCACGGCCCTGATCGGCCGCGCGCTTACGGTTCGTAGAACGATTGTTTTTTCACGAGCGCTAGTCGCCAGTTCCCGACACTAGTTCATCGAGCTGATCCAGCTGCTCTGGCAATCCGGCCGCCGAGCCCTGAAGCGCTTCATCGAGCGCTTCCTTCGACGGATAGACTTCGTGGAAGTTCAGTAGCGTCTTCCCCCCATCATCCTGGAAAGTTACTGTCGTCACCGCGCCCTCCTGGTCCTCGTCGTTGGTCCAGACGATGCGTTCGTTGGGCACTACCTCCAGATATTTGCCGTAGAACGCCATGGTGTCCGACCCTCCGGCTCCGAATTCCAGCCGATATTTGCCGCCTGTACGAACGTCCATGTCGCACGATACGAGCGAAACACCGGTCGCCGATTTCGGCACCCACCAGCGCTGGAACAGCTCGGGCTGGCTCCACGCCTTGTAGACGATGCTCGGCGGTGCATCGAAAATCCGTGTGACCACCAGTTCGCGATCACCTCGGCGTTCAACTGATGTGCGGCTCTCTGCTGTACCTGCACCGCAAATCTGCTGATCCATCGCTTTCCTCCTGATTCAATTCGCTGATGATTTCGTCCAGAGCGTTGAACCGCTCTTCGAACAGCTTGCGGTGAACCTCGATCCACTCCGCCTCCGCCTGAAGGCCGCGCTCCCCCAGCTTGCAGGTTCTCACCCGGCCGACCTTCTCCGTGACGACCAGCCCCGCCCGCTCCAGAACCTGGACGTGCTTCTTCATTCCGGTGAGCGTCATGTTAAAGTCGGCGGCGAGGCTGGTAATCGACTCGTCCGCCCGGCCAAGTTGATGGATGATCCCACGGCGTGTCGCATCGGACAGCGCTGCAAACGAGACATCGAGCGGGGAGATTGAATACTGAACCATATAGTTCAGTATCTAGTCCAGGCTGATCTCAAGCGCAAGTGTCCAAACTTTCTGACAGGTGCAGGAGTCGAGTATGCATGTTCATGCACCGCCGAGCCTCACAAAAGTCTTCCTAGCATTTCGACTTCATGGCGTCCGCGCCCGGCAACGATTTCATCCAGCGAGGCCCCCACCCCCACAAGGCGCTTTACTGTCGTCCCGCATTTCGCAATGGCGTTCCATTCTGAGTCAAAGCAATTGAGGAACGCGCGATGTTCGAACGTACGTATTACGCAACCCACCCGGACATGATGGAGTGCGTA